>NZ_JBHXCW010000165.1:0-17605 GCF_042725365.1 Lentzea sp. NPDC060358
AGATCGCGCCTGCCGACCTGGCGAAGCTCACCGGTGCGGTCATCGCACCGATCAGCGCTTAGGAAACGGGAGCCGTCAGGTTCCCGATCCGCACGATCGCGCCGAGACCCGACGGCCACGCGACGGTGACCCGGTCGCCCAGGCTGCCCTGACCGGGCAGGTCGAACTGGACGGACGCCGGGTTCACCCGCGGGCCGTGGCTCTGCGAGGACACGTAGACGACGGCCTCGCGGTCCTCGTCGACCAGCGCCTCGGAGTACTCGCCCTGGCCCCCTGCCAGCGGGACGTTCATGTCCTGGCCCTCGGCGTCGAGGAACTTCACGTTGCTCAGGCTGCCGCCGATCCGGCACGAGGCGCCGTCCGCGGCGGCGAACCTGATCACGTGCGCCTTGCTCGCGCTCGTCGGCGAACGCATGTCGTGCGCACTGACCACCAGGTCGCTCCCGTCGCACCACGGCCGCTCGCCGGCCAGCGCCGTCGCCGACACCGCGGTGGCCACCAGAGCGGCACCGGTCAGTGCGAGTGCGGTTTTGCGGAACGTGTTCACGTGCTCTCCCCGAATTGTTCTCGAATGGCGTCCCTCTATGCACAGAAGACGCCACCGGTCGGCTCGGGTTGTCCCGCAATTCGCTAAACGTGCTTTCGGCCGAATCTGCTGTCTTGATTGGCGGCGCCGCTATTCGCCGGTCTGGCCGTCGACCGCTTCCCTGAGCAGGTCGGCGTGGCCGTTGTGCCGGGAGTACTCCTCGACCATGTGCGTCAGGATCCAGCGCAGGCTCACCCTGCGGTCGTCGCGCCACGGCGGGCGCCGGGCGAGCTGACCGAGGTCTCCGCCTTCCAGCGCCTCCTCGACCGCCCTGCGGGCGCGGGCGACCTCGTCCTGCCAGAGCGCGTGCAGCTGCTCCGGGGTGTCGTGGGCGGCGGAGTGCCAGTCCCAGTCGCGGTCGGCCTCCCAGTCGACGCTCTGCCACGGCTCCAGCGGCTCGCGGTCGTGCAGCACGACGTGGAACCACTGCTGCTCGACGTAGGCGATGTGCTTGATGAGGCCGCCGAGCGTCATGGACGACTTCGAGGTCGTCGCGTTCAGCTGCTCGGCGGTGAGGCCCTCGGTCTTCCACGCCAGGGTGGCGCGGTGGAACTCGAGGAAGCCGGTCAGGGTGGCGAGCTCGTCGCCGTCGAGCGGCGGTTCCGGGCGGCCCTGCTCGTCGAAGTCGGTCATGGCGAGATCCCAGCCCAAGTCGTAGGGTGCCACCATTTGGTTTAGACCAATACGGGAGGCAGACGTGCGCATCCTCGATCTCGACCGCTCCGGGCTCGCCGCGCTGCGCGGGCGGGAGCTCTCCAGCGCCGTGGCGGCGTCCGAGGGACGGACCATGGTCGCCGAGGTGTTCGCCGACCGCGCCGCGCTGTCGTTCGACGGGCAGAACGGCGTGCACAACGCCGAGCTGATGGCCGCGTTCGGCGCCGACGTCGTCGTGCTGAACATGATCGACCGGGTCTGGGACGGCACGTCGTTCCGCTTCCCCGGCCTCGGCGAGCTGGGCAGCCTGCGCGAGCTGGCGGAGCGCATCGGCAGGCCGATCGGCGTCAACGTCGAGCCCGGCAACGTCCCCGACCTGCGCAAGGCCACGGCCGAGAACGCGCGCAGGCTCGCGGACGCGGGTGCCGCGCTGATCGTGCTGACCGCCAACCCGAGCACCGACGGCTCGCTCGACGGCATGGCGCGCGCCACCGAGCAGATCCGCACGGAGGCGGCGCTGTGGGTGGGCAAGATGCACCACGCGGGTCATCCGGAACCGATCACCGCGGCCAAGCTCACCCGTCTCGTGGACGCGGGCGCCGACGGCGTGGTCCTGCCGATCCCCGGCACGCTGCCCGGCGTCACGAGGGAGGCGGCCGCCGAGGCGGTGGCGGCGGTGCACGAGAGGGGCGCCGTGGTCCTGGGCGCGATCGGCACGTCGCAGGAGGGCGCGCACACCAACGTCGTGCCGCAGCTGGCCCTCACGGCGAAGGAGATCGGCGTCGACGCGCACCACATCGGCGACTGCTTCCTGCCGGGCATGGGCGACCCGGAGCTGCTGTACGCCTACTCGGTCGCGGTCCGCGGGCGCCGGCACACGTGGACGCGGATGGCGCGCTAGTCGAGCGGCCTCAGCACGCGGTCCAGCCACTCGCCGACGGACCGGCCGACGTCCGCGACGGAGGCCTTGAGCGAGTGGTCGCCTTGGAGCAGCACGACCTCGCGGTGGTTCCCGCGGCCGGGCCGGCCGAACGGGTCGCTCTCGCCCTGCACGACCAGCGTGGCGACCTCGACGCCGTCGAGCTCGGCCATCCGGGACTTCTCCGGCTTGCCCGGCGGGTGCACGGGGAACGCGAGGCACAGCACGGCCACGGCCTGGCCCTCGACCGACGTGCGGCAGGCCACGCGGGCCCCCGACGACCGGCCCCCGAACACCAGGGGCAGGCCGTCGAACCAGCGTTCGCCCAGGTCGTAGGCCACGGACAGCCAGGCGGTGTCGAGCTGGACCGCGGGCGCCGGGGCACGGCGGCCCGCGACGCGGTAAGGCTGTTCGACCAGGGCCACGTGCACGCCGACGGAGTTCGCGGCGCGGCACGCGGCCACCAGGTCGGGGGCTTCGACACCGCCACCGGCGCCGTGGCCGAGCAGCAGCGCGGCCCGCGGTTCCTGGGCGCAGTGCAGGGAGGCCCGCGCGGGACCGTGCGGCGTGTCCACCAGCAGGGTGGTCACGACAGCTCGAGCTGGGCGGCGGAGGGCTCCCCGGCGAGCGGGACGCGGTCCAGCAGGGACGGGTCGTTGTTCTTCACGCTGCCGACCGCCGTCGACACGGGACGCAGTTCGAGGGCCTCGACGATCGACAGGTCGGGCGTCAGCAGCGCGCTCGGGTCGAGCGAGTCCGGGTCGAGCCACGCCGCCCACCGGTCCGGCGGCAGCAGCAGCGGCATGCGGTTGTGGATCTCGGTCAGCGCACCGGTGGACTCCGTGGTGAGCACCGCGCACGTGACGGTCGCGACGTCGTCCTTCCACCACACCGACCAGATGCCCGCCATCGCGATCGACGTGTCGTCCCCGAGCGTCATGAAGTACGGCTGCTTGCGGCCCTCGGCGGGCTGCCACTCGTACCAGCCGGCGGCGGGGATGATGCAGCGCCGCTTGGTCACCGACTGCTTGTAGGCGGGCTTGGTCAGCACGCTCTCCGCGCGGGCGTTGATCATCTTGGCCGCGCCGGACAGGTCCTTGGCCCAGTGCGGGACCAGGCCCCAGCGCATCACCCGGAGGCTGCGCTCGAGCTCCTCGTCCTCCGGCTTGCGCTCGACCACCGCCATCACGTGCTTGGTGGGAGCGATGTTGTAGTCCGCCCCCGGTGCCTCGCCGCCGGTCCCGTCCACCGCGTCGAACTCGGCCGCCAGCAGCGCCGGGTCCTTGGTGGAGGCGTACCTACCGCACAAAACCGATCACCTCCGAAGTCGCCATGCTCCCACGCCCGGAACACCTGTGCGAGCTGCGCCGACCCCGATGCGGGATCATTCACGGCATGACTCAGCACTGGTCAGCCCCCGGCGCCTCCGGCCCAGTCCACTCGACGGTGCCGGTGCCCGGCTCGAAGTCGATCACGAACCGCGCCCTGGTGCTCGCGGCGCTGGCCGACGGGCCGTCCACCGTGCACGCGCCGTTGCGCAGCCGCGACACCGTGCTGATGACGGCCGCGCTGTCGTCGCTCGGCATCGGGGTCACCGACCGCGAGGACGGCGGCTGGGACGTGCTGCCCGGTCTGCTGCGCGGGCCCGCCGACGTCGACTGCGGCCTCGCGGGCACGGTCATGCGCTTCCTGCCGCCCGCCGCGGCGCTCGCCGAGGGCGAGATCCGGTTCGACGGCGACCCGCACGCCCGCCTGCGGCCGATGAGCACCGTGCTGGGTGCGCTGCGCTCGCTGGGCGTGGAGGTCGACGGTGACGCGCTGCCGTTCACGTTGCACGGCACGGGTTCGGTGCCCGGCGGCGAGGTGACGATCGACGCGTCGGGCTCGTCGCAGTTCGTGTCCGGCTTGCTGCTGTCGGCCGCCCGCTTCGACAAGGGCGTGACGGTCCGGCACGACGGCAAGCCCGTGCCCTCGTTGCCGCACATCGAGATGACGGTCCAGACGCTGCGCTCCGTCGGCGTCGAGGTCGACACCGACGGCACCACCACCTGGCGCGTCGAGCCCGGCGTGATCAAGGCCCGCACCTGGCACGTGGAGCCGGACCTGTCGAACGCGACGGTGTTCCTGGCGGCGGCCGCGGTGACCGGCGGCGAGGTGACGATCCCGCACTGGCCCGCCACGACGACCCAGCCCGGTGACGCCGTGCGCGGCATCCTGGAGCGGATGGGCTGCGAGGTCGAGGTGTCCGAGCGCGGCCTGACCGTGCGCGGCCCGGCGAAGCTGTCCGGCGTGGACATCGACCTGCGCGACGAGAGCGAGCTGACGCCGACCGTCGCCGCCCTGGCCGCCCTGGCCGAGGGGCGCACGGTCATCCGCGGTGTCGCGCACATCCGCGGCCACGAGACGGACCGGATCGCCGCGCTGGTCAACGAGATCAACGCGTTGGGCGGCAACGCCTCCGAGACCGAGGACGGCCTCGTCATCGACCCGGCGCCGCTGCACGGCGGGGTGTGGCGGGCCTATGCCGACCACCGGATGGCGACCGCGGGCGCGATCATCGGGCTGGTGGTGCCAGGCGTCGAGGTCGACGACATCGGCAGCACCACCAAGACGATCCCCGACTTCCCCGGGATGTGGGACGCCATGCTCACCGGGGGCGCGTAGAAGTGGGCAAGCGGGACTGGCGCAAGCTCGACGAGTCCGACGTGCGCGTGCGCCCCGGCAAGGGGACGCGGCCGCGCAGCAAGAGGCGGCCGGAGCACGCCGACGCCGAGAGCGCGATGGTGATCGGCGTCGACCGCGGCCGCTGGACGTGCGCACTGGAGTCCGGTGTGGTCGTCACGGCCATGCGGGCCCGTGAGCTGGGCCGCACGCCCGTGGTGGTGGGCGACCAGGTCGGCATCGTCGGTGACACGTCGGGTCAGCCGGACACGCTGGCCCGCATCGTGCGCGTCGAGGAGCGCACGTCGGTCCTGCGCCGGACCGCGGACGACACGGACCCGTTCGAACGGGTCGTCGTCGCGAACGCCTCCCAGCTCATCATGGTCGTCGCGCTCGCCGATCCCCCGCCGCGCACCGGGTTCATCGACCGGTGCCTGGTCGCCGCGTACGCCGGCGGCCTGGAACCGGTGCTGTGCCTGACGAAGTCGGACCTCGCGTCCGCCGACTCGCTGCTCGCGCTCTACACCGAGCTCGACGTGCCGGTGGTCGTGACGCGGTTCGACGAGGAGCCCGCCGAGCTGCGGGCGCGCCTGGCCGACACGGTGTCGTGCCTGATCGGCCACTCCGGCGTCGGCAAGTCCACGCTGGTCAACCGGCTGGTGCCGGACGCGAACCGCGCGGTGGGCGTGGTGTCGGGCGTCGGCAAGGGCCGGCACACCTCGACCCAGGCCGTGGCGCTGCGGCTGCCCGACGGCGGCTGGGTCGTGGACACGCCGGGCATCCGCTCGTTCGGCCTCGCGCACATCACCCCGGACGACATCGTGAAGGCGTTCCCGGACTTCGCGGAGGCGGCGGAGGAGTGCCCGCCGGGGTGCGGCCACCTCGGCTCCCCCGAGGACCCGGGCTGCATGATCGACGAGCTCGTGCCGGACGCGCCGGGCCGCCTCACCTCGCTGCGCCGCCTGCTGGCGTCGCGCGCGGGCCTCGACGATTACGCTGACTGATCATGAGCTTGCGCTGGTTGCCACCCCTGCTGGTCGTCCTCGCCGCCTGCTCGGCCCCGGACGCCGGGAAGTCGATCACCTCGGCCGACCCGTGTTCCGTGCTGGAGGACGGTGACGCGGGCACGCTCGAGGGCACCCCGGCCAGGTCCGGGCAGACGTGCGACTACGCGTTCGACGGGCTCACCGCGAAGCTCACGCTGCGGGAAGGGGTCTTCGCGGACGAGTCGCAGAAGCTGCTGGCCGAGGGCGGCAGCGGCGGCGTGATCGCCGGCGGTGTGGGCGACAGCAACAACCGCCCGGTGACCACCCGGTGCGCGGACTCCTCCGGCGAAGTGACGTGCGACGCCGTCCTGGAAGTGCGGGAACGGCAGCTCGTGACCTTCCAGGTGGTGCAGCGCAGCAACGACCGCAACATGGTCGGCCAGGTCGTCCAGGGGCTCGCCGCGAAGGCGTACGAACGGCTCGTCACACCCTGACGCGCTGTCTCGTCCACAGGTCATGAAGGTATTCGTGATCGGTGCATCGGGTGTTCTCGGACGGCAGGCGGTGCCCCGGCTGCGGGCGGCGGGACACGAGGTCGGGGTGCTGGACCGGCGCACGACCTCGCTGTTCGACGCGGACCAGCTGGCCGCCGCGCTGACGGGCCACGACGCCGTCGTCAACCTCGCCACCCGCATCCCGCTCTCGGCGAAGGCAGTGCTGGCCAGCGCCTGGGCCGAGAACGACCGCATCCGCACGCAGGGCAGCGCCGCCCTGGTCGAGGCCGCGACGAGGGCCGGGGTCGGGCGGATCGTGCAGGAGGGCATCTCGTTCGTCTACGCGGACGGCGGCGACCGGGAGCTCGACGAGAACTCCCCCGTCGAGCCCGTGGGGCACATCGCCAGCTCGGTCACGGCCCAGCACACCGTCCTGGAACACTCCGGGGCCGTGTTCCTGCGGATCGGGTTGCTGCTCGGCGGCGAGGCGCAGCCGCCACCGGTGCTCGTCGGCGGCGGCTGGATGTCCGTCGTGCACCCCGCGGACGCGGCGGCGGCCGCGATCGCGGTCCTGGACGCGCCGCCCGGGATCTACAACGTCGGCACGCCGGTCCTGAAGCGGGACACCGGGATCACGCGCCTGCCGAAGTTCGTGGGGCGCCTGGCGCCGGCGTTCGAGGTCTTCGCGCGGTCGCAGCGGGTCGTCAGCACGAAGCTGACCGGGGCGACGGGCTGGCGGCCGCGCCACTAACCCATGTGCGGGTACCGGTGGTCCGTCGGCGGCACGAGGGTCTCCTTGACGGCGCGCGGGCTCGTCCACCGCTGCAGGTTGTAGATCGAGCCCGCCTTGTCGTTGGTGCCGGAGCCGCGCGAGCCGCCGAACGGCTGCTGCCCGACGACGGCGCCGGTCGGCTTGTCGTTGACGTAGAAGTTGCCCGCCGCGAACCGCAGGGCCTTGTGCGCCTGGTCGACGGCCATCCGGTCGCGCGCGAAGATCGCGCCCGTCAGCGCGTACGGCGTGGAGTTGTCGATGATCTCCATCATCCGCGGGAACTCCGCGTCCTCGTAGACGTGCACGGCGAGGATCGGTCCGAAGTACTCCGTGGTGAAGATGTCGTGGTGCGGGTCGGTGCCGAGCAGCACCGTCGGGTCGACGAAGTAGCCCACCGAGTCGTCGCACGAGCCGCCGGCCAGCACCTCGACCGAGGTGGACGCCGACGCCATCAGCAACGCCTCCTCGTGCTTGGCGAACGCCCGCCGGTCGATCACGGCCCCGCCGAAGACGGACAGGTCCGTGACATCGCCGTACGCCAACGACTTCGTGACGTCGAGCAGCCGCTCCCGCACCCCGCCCTCCCACAGCGACCGCGCCACGTACGCCCGTGAGGCGGCGCTGCACTTCTGGCCCTGGTACTCGAAAGCACCCCGCACGAGCCCGGTGACCAGCGCCTCGGGGTCGGCGGAGGCGTGGGCGAGCACGAAGTCCTTGCCCCCGGTCTCGCCGACGACGCGCGGGTAGGCGCGGTAGTTGTCGAGGTTGCCCGCCATGGTCCGCCACAACGCCTTGAACGTCCGCGTCGACCCGGTGAAGTGCAGCCCGGCGAAGAACCGGTCGCGCAACGCCACCTCGCTCACCGCCTGCCCGTCCCCGGTGACGAGGTTGACCACGCCCGGCGGCAGACCGGCCTCCTCGAGCAGTCGCATGGTGAAGTGCGCGGCCAGCTGTTGCGTCGGCGACGGCTTCCACACCACGGTGTTGCCCATCAGCGCGGGTGCCAGCGGCAGGTTGCCGGCGATGGCCGTGAAGTTGAACGGCGTGATCGCCACGACGAACCCGTCGAGCGGCCGGTGGTCCATCCGGTTCCACACGCCCGGACTGCTCCGCGGCTGCTCCTCGAGGATCCGCCGCCCGAAGTGGACGTTGAACCGCAGGAAGTCGATCAGCTCGCACGCCGAGTCGATCTCGGCCTGCTGCACGGACTTCGACTGCCCGAGCACCGTGGCGGCGTTGAGCGTGTCCCGCCACGGCCCGGCGAGCAGGTCGGCGGCCTTCAGCAGCACCGCGGCCCGTTCGTCGAAGGGCAACTCCTGCCAGCCGGGCGCCGCGTGCTGGGCGGCCCGCATGGCGTCGGCGACGTCGGAGTTGGTGGCCTGCGCCGTCGTGCCGAGGACGTGCCGGTGGTCGTGCGGCTGAACGACGTCGATGCGCTCGCCCCCGGCCATCCGCTGCTCGCCACCGATGGTCATCGTCAGCTCGTGCTCCCGGCCCTCGAGCTCGGCGATCCGAGCAAGCAGACTGGTCCGTTCGGCGCTATCGGGACCATAGGCGCGCACAGGCTCGTTGATCGGTTCGGGTGCAGACGTGACGGCGTCCATTCCCCCATCGTGGCACGCGGTAGTAGGGTCCGTCGGGTGGCGCGGGTGACTGGCATCGGCGGGATATTCCTGCGTTCTCGAGATCCTGCGCGCCTCGCGGCCTGGTACCGCGACAACCTCGGCGTTCCCATGTCGGAGAAGGGCGCCGTCACCTTCCACTGGCTCGACACGGCCACGTCGGACCGTCCCGGGACGACGACGATGGCGTTGTTCGCCCAGGACACCGAGTACATCGGGGAACCGCACCAGCGGACGATGCTCAACCTGCGCGTCGACGACCTCTCGTCGTTGATGGTCAAGTTGAAGGCTCGCGGGGTCGAGGTGCTGCCGGAGACCGAGGACTCGGATTTCGGGCGGTTCGGGTGGTGTGTGGATCCGGAGGGGAACCGGATCGAGCTCTGGGAGCCTGCCGAGGGGATGTGACCCCTGGGCGGGCTCGCGCGCGAGTTCCGGCGTTCCAGCGCCCCCGGTTTTCAGTGCCCCCGGTTCCAGCGCCCCTGGGTTTCAGCGCACCCTGGGTTTCAGCGCACCCTGGGTCTCAGCGCACCCTGGTTTCAGCGCCCTGGGTTTCAGCGCACCCCGATTTCCAGCGCCCCCGGTTTCAGCGCGCCCCGATTTCAGCGCGGCAAAAGTGTCAGACCCGCTGAGTACGTTGGGTCGCGGGGGGTCCCGAAGCCGGGGGGACCCCTGCGTCAGCCTGTCCGCGCGTTGCCGGGGCCCTACATGAGCTCCAGCACGAACGGGAGTTCCTGCGGCGCGTACCAGGCCAGCTCGTGGTCCTCGGCGCTGCCGAGTGCGAACTCCGCGTCCGGGTCGCCCAGGTCCGCCGCGTCCACCACGTCGGCCGCCGCCCGCACGTCCGTCTCGGCCTCGGCCGTGTCCATGTGCACGGACGCGACCGCCTTCAGCGTCACCGGCCCCGAGATCTTCACGACCGAGAAGTCGAGGTCCGGGCGCAGCGTCACGTCGTCGACGTCCACCGCGAGCACGGCGCGGCGCGGTTCCGCCTTCTCGTCGCCCGCCAGCAGGCGCAGGGAGGCACGGGCGGCGTCCAGCATGGCCGCGTACTCGAGTTCTTCCGTGTCGCCGGCGGCGTAGGACTCGCGCAGGGCCGGGGTCAGGGCGAACGCCGTGCCACCGATCGGGGCCAGTTCGCCGTCGTCGACGAACGAGCGCAGCATCGACACCGTGGCCGGGATGTACACCCTCATGCGGTCGCCGTTCCCATCAGTTCCTCCACCGACTCCTCGACCATGCTCGCGAGAACGTCCACATCGGACATGGCGTCGCGGTCGCCGTTCAGCCCGAAGTACACACCGCCGTCGTACGACGTCACCCCGATCGCCAGCGCCTGGTTCTTGGCCAGCGGGACGACCGGGAAGATCTCGGTCATTCTCGCGCCCGCCGCGTACAACGGCACCTGCGGGCCGGGAACGTTCGTGACGATCACGTTGAACAGCCGGCGCGAGAACGACGACGCGGCCCTCGCGCCCAGGGCGTGCAGGGTCGGCGGAGCGAAGCCCGAGACCTTCACCAGGGCGTCGGCGGCGACGGACTGGCCCGACTCCTGGTGGGCGCGCATCGCGTGGCTGACGTGGTGCAGGCGCACGACCGGGTTCGGTTCGCCGACCGGGAGGTCGACCAGGTAGGCGCTGACGTTGTTGCCCGAGTCCGGGTCTGCGTCGCGCACCGAGAGAGGCGCCATCGCACGGATCGTGGTGCTGCCCGTGACGTTCTCGCCGCGGCTGAGCAGCCAGTTGCGCAGTGCGCCCGACAACGCCGCGAGCACTACGTCGTTCACCGTGCCACCGTGCGCCTTGCGGATGGAACGCAGGTCGTCGAGCTGAGCGCGCGCTACGGCGAACCGGCGCTGCGGTGAGCTGATGCGGACGTTCAGCGGTGTGCCGGGCGCAGGGGTTGCGGCGGTCCGCACGGCCGAGGCGAGGACGCCGAACGCGTTGAAGACCTTCTCGACGGTGTTGACCGTGTCGAGGGCGGCGCTGCGGACGTTCTCGACGAGTTCGCCGGGGCGCTGCACGATGTCGGTGACCGCGTCGGCCACGAGCTGCAGCGAGCTGGGTTCGGGCTGCGGCATCCAGAGGTTCTCGACGTTCGTGCGCGGCGACGGCGACACGTCCAGCATGACCTGGCCGATCTCCAGCGACGCGATGCCGTCGACCATGGCCTGGTGGGTCTTGGTGATGACCGCGGCCTGGTTCTTCGCGAGGCCCTCGACCAGGTAGATCTCCCACAGCGGGCGGGAGTGGTCGAGCGGGCGCGACATCAGGCGCGCGACCAGGTCGTGCAGCTGCGCCTCGGTGCCCGGCCTGGGCAGGGCGCTGCGCCGCACGTGGTAGGTGACGTCGAAGTCCGGGTCGTCGACCCACACCGGTCGCGCGATGCGGCCGGGGACGTGCACGACCTTCTGCCGGTAGCGCGGCACGAGGCTCAGGCGCTGCTCGATCAGGTCGACGAGCTTGTCGTAGTCGAAGCCCGCCTTGGGCCGGCGGAACACGGCCACTCCGCCGACGTGCATCGGCGTCGTGGAGCCCTCGAGGTACAGGAACGAGGCGTCCAGCGCTGACAGTCGGTCCGGCATGCCACCCAGCCTAGTGGCGTTTGCGCTCGATCAACTTCTCCAGCGCGGCGCGTTCCAGCGGATCGCGGTCGTGGCGCTCCAGCCGGATGCGCGCGGCGTCCGGGATCGCCTCGATCGCCTTCGGGTCCACGTTGGCCATGAACGACCTCAGGAACCGCCACCGCGTGAGCTTCTTGACCGGCGCGAGGCGGGCGACGGCGAGCGACACCCAGCTGAGCGCCACGTCCAGCCTGCGGTCGCCCTTGGTCGCGGACGCCCAGTCGAGCACGACGGGGCCTTCCGGGCCGAGCACGACGTTGCCGGGGTGCAGGTCGAGGTGCAGCAGGTGGCCCTCGCCGCTGAGGAAGTCCGGCGCGGCGATGACGTCGAGACGGCGGTGCAGGTCGGCGAGCTCGCGCCCGAGGCCACCCGCGAGCCACGGCTTGCGGCCGATCTCCTCGGACATCCGCGGGCCGGGCACGTACTGCATGACGAGTTCGTCCGCGGAGGCCTCGTGCACCCGCGGGACGGGGATGCCGTGACCGCTCAGGTAGACCATCATCTCGGCCTCCACCCGCAGGTCACGGCCGGTGCGCGTGCGTTTGACGAGCAGCCCGTCGGACCGGATGAACACGTCCGAGTCCTGACCGCTCGCGAGATGTTGACGTTGCGCGACGCTGCGCATACCTGACGTCATGTGACGATCATCATCAATATGATCCGAAGCACAAGGGCCGAACGGCTCTAGTCAGACTCTTCACCCGTTCGAGCCGGTCTCGAGCCTGCTCACCGGCCACATCACCGGCTGAATCACTGGCCGATGACCGGCGGTGCGGCCTTGCGGTCGAGCCCGAAGACGTTCTCGCCCTCTTCCAGCCACGTGACGTGGCGGCCGCTCGGCCGTCCGCCCATCAGCATCCCGACGGCCTCGCCGAGAACCCTCATCGCCAACCCCATGCCGTCACCGAATCCGAGGTCGAGGGTGTCCGCGGACCGGTTATCGCCTGTCCCGCAGGCATTACACGTTCGAGTGACGGTATTCGCGCTGGTCACGAATGCCGACCCTGCCGGTTGGCCGAGCGCGGACGGCCGTCTGGCACCCTCTTGCTGTGGAGATCTCGCCCAAGGACCGCTTCGTCACCGTCTACGGCCGCAAGCCAGTGCTGGAAGCGCTGGACGACCCGGCGTTGTCGGTGGACAAGGTGGTGCTCGCCGACACCGCGCGCGGCCCGGCGGCGCGCGAGATCCTCGACGCGGCGCGGTCCCGCGGCGTCCAGGTGCAGCGGGCCACCGCCCAGCGCGTGAAGGTGCTGGCGGGCAACGGCAAGCAGGACCAGGGTGTGCTCGCGGACGTCGTGGCGCCGCGGATGAAGCCCCTGGCGCTGGCGCTGGAAGAGGGCTCGCTGCGGTCGGTGCTGGTGCTTGACGGCATCACCACGCCCGCGAACGTCGGCATGATCCTGCGCACGGCGACCGCCGCCGGCATCGACGGCATCGTGGTGCCGCGCCGGGGCGTCGCGTCGATCGACCCGCTCGTGGTCAAGGCCTCCGCCGGAGTGGCTTTCCGAGCGCCTGTGCTGCGCTGCGGCACCTCGGCGGAGGCCTCGGCTTTGTTGCGCGCTTCCGGGTATCCCCTCTACGCGCTCGATTCCCACGCTTCCGACACCATTTATTCCGCCTCTTTCGGCGGTCGCGCCGCATTCGTGCTCGGCAGCGAGACGTCTGGAATCACCGAGGACGTGCGGCCGCACGTCACGTCGTGGCTGTCGATTCCGATGGCGGCGGGCGTGGAGTCGCTCAACGTGGCATCAGCGGCGGCCGTGCTCTGCTTCGAGCTCGTGCGACGCGCTCAGAGCCACTCGACGTGATACCCGATGACGCGGGTGCCGCCGAGCAGTGACGTGCACACTGCCAGCGAAGACTCGCCCCTGACCCGGCCGATGTCCTCGTAGCAACCGCGCTCCTGCTGCGCTGTGCGGATGAGGCGATTGCCGTGGCGGCTGCAACACAGGCGACAACTCTTCACATTTTCGCCCCTCTGCATTCGACTGGCGGACGATTCGAACGTAGTCCGCGGGCCGAATACCGGGCAATTGCGCTGCGGGGTGAAAACTAATCGCGGAGCGCGATCGCCAGCAGGATCTCCAGCTCCTCGAGGGTGGACCGCGTCGACCGATGGTGGACGCCCACCATGCCCGCCTCGGCCGCTCCCCGGATGTTCACGGCGAGGTCGTCGACGAAGACGCACTCCCGCGGCTCCAGGTCCAGCTTGGCGGCGGTGAGCAGGTAGATGTCGACGTCCGGCTTCGCGAGCCCGACCTCACCGGACAGGACCGCGGCGTCGAAGAGCCCGGCGAACGCCGCGGGCGGCGACCACCACCCGTCCGCATTGGACAGCAGCGCGGTCTTGAAGCCGTGCTGCTTCGCCTTGCGCAGCGCGGTGAGCAGCGGAGGTTCGGCGGGGTTGTCCTCACCGGGATCGGTCAGGACGCCGCCGTAGTCGAGCACCAGAGCCTTGAGCACCCTGAGAACGGTACCCACTTTCGGGTGGTACGTGTCCTGATCCGGGCTCTGGCGCGCCTGGTTCGTCATGCCCCCAGTCGTTCGCCGCCTCGCCGCCTACGAACCGCCGGTCGGGGTCGCCGTGATCCCGCGGCCCCGTCCCCGCCCGCAGCCCGCGTGGGTGCCGGAGCCCGAGCCGCCCTCGCCGCGCCTGGACGCCGTGCGGCTGGTGGCGGTGGTGCTGGAGGTCCTGGACGGACGGCGGTCCGCGCGCCTGCTGCGGGAGGTGGTGTCACCGGCGCTCGCCGGGCAACTGGTTGCCGCGGTGCGGCCGCGGAGCACCCGGATGATCCGGGTGCCTCGGGTGTGCCACCCGTCGCGGCTGGCGGCGGAGATCTCGGTGACCGTGCGGCGGGAGGGGCGGGTGCTGGCCGTGGCCGCTCGGGTCGAGCACCGGCGCGGGCGGTGGTGGTTCACCGCGTTCACGGTGCTGGAGTGAGCACGGTGCGGAAAGCCCTGTGGGCCGCGTTCCCGGAGGAACACGGCCCACAGGGCACTGACCTTCAGCCTGCTCAACGGCTCCGGCGCTGGTTCTTCGCCGCCTGGCGGGCCGCCTCACGGCGCTCCTTGCGGGTGGCGCCGCCCTGCTGACCGCCGCCGCCGTTCGACTCGGCGTGCTGTTCCACGCCGCCGTCCTCGGCCGGGCCGCTGTAGCTCAGGTTCTGCTGGCCGGGGCCGCCGAGGCCCTTGCCGCGCAGGGCCGGCGGGATGGCGCTGCCGCTCGACAGCTGCGCCATGGCCGGGCCCGACGGGGCCTGGGCCTGCTGCTGCGCCTGCTGCTGGGCGGCGGCCGCCGCGCGGGCACGCGCACGGGCGCCGCTCTGCGCACCGGAGCTCACCTGGGGCAGGGCCTGCGGCGCGGCGGCCAGGGTCACGGGGACCTCGGGCTCCACCGGCTCGGGCTCCGCCGCCTCCACCTGGAGGTTGAACAGGAAGCCGACCGTCTCCTCCTTCAACGCGTCGAGCATCGCGTTGAACATGTCGAAGCCCTCGCGCTGGTACTCGATGAGGGGGTCGCGCTGCGCCATGGCGCGCAGGCCGATGCCCTCCTTCAGGTAGTCCATCTCGTAGAGGTGCTCGCGCCACTTGCGGTCCAGGACGGACAGCAGGACGCGGCGCTCCAGCTCGCGGGTCGCACCCTCGCCGACCCGGCCGTCGATGTCGGCCTCGCGGTCGCGGTAGGCCTTCAGGGCGTCCTCGACGAGGAGCTCCCGCAGGTACTCGCGGGTGACGTCCTCATCGGACTCGAGGATCTCCTTCGGGTCCAGCGAGACCGGGTAGAGGGTCTTCAGCGCGGTCCAGAGCTTCTCGAAGTCCCAGTCCTCGGCGTAGCCGTCGGCCGTGGCGCCGTTGACGTACTCCTCCACGACGCTGACGATCATGTGCTCGACCTGGTCGCGCAGGTCCTCGCCGGCCAGCACGCGGTGGCGCTCGGCGTAGATCACCGTGCGCTGGCGGTTCATGACCTCGTCGTACTTGAGAACGTTCTTGCGGATCTCGAAGTTCTGCTGCTCGACCTGGGTCTGGGCGCTGCGGATCGCGCGGGTGACCATCTTGTGCTCGATCGGCACGTCGTCCGGCACGTTCAGGCGCGTCATGACCATCTCGACCATCGACGCGTTGAAGCGGCGCATCAGCTCGTCCTGCAGCGACAGGTAGAAGCGCGACTCACCGGGGTCGCCCTGACGGCCGGTGCGGCCGCGGAGCTGGTTGTCGATGCGGCGCGACTCGTGGCGCTCGGTGCCGAGGACGTAGAGACCGCCGGCCTCGCGGACCTCGTCGGCCTCCGCCTTGCCCTGGACCGTCAGCTCCTCGACGATCTTCGCCCACGCGGCCTCGTACTCCTCCGGCGTCTCCACCGGGTCGAGGCCCCGCTCGCGCAGCTCGTGGTCGGCGATGATGTCCGGGTTGCCGCCCAGCACGATGTCCGTACCGCGACCGGCCATGTTCGTCGCGACCGTGACGGCGCCCTTGCGGCCGGCCTTCGCGATGATCAGCGCCTCGCGGTCGTGGTGCTTCGCGTTCAGCACCTCGTGCGGGATGCCCCTGCGGACCAGCAGCTTCGACAGGTACTCCGAGCGCTCGACGCTCGTCGTGCCGATCAGGACCGGCTGGCCCTTCTCGTGCTTCTCGGCGATGTCGTCGGCCACCGCGTCGAACTTGGCCTCCTCGCTCTTGTAGACGAGGTCGGGCTGGTCCTTGCGCTGCGGCGGGCGGTTCGTCGGGATCGGGACGACGCCCAGCTTGTAGGTCTGGTGGAACTCGGCCGCCTCGGTCTCGGCGGTACCGGTCATGCCGCCGAGCTTCTCGTAGAGGCGGAAGTAGTTCTGCAGCGTGATCGTGGCGAGGGTCTGGTTCTCCGCCTTGATCTCGACGTTCTCCTTGGCCTCGATGGCCTGGTGCATGCCCTCGTTGTAGCGGCGGCCGGCCAGCACGCGGCCGGTGAACTCGTCGACGATCATGACTTCACCGTTGCGGACGATGTAGTCCTTGTCGCGGTTGTAGAGCTCCTTCGCCTTGAGGGCGTTGTTCAGGTAGCCCACCAGCGGCGTGTTCGCGGCCTCGTAGAGGTTGTCGATGCCGAGCTGGTCCTCGATGAACTCGACGCCGAGCTCGGTGACGGCGACCGTGCGCTTCTTCTCGTCGTACTGGTAGTGGTACGACTTGGACTTCTCCTCGATGACCTCGAGGCGGTCCTTCTGCGACAGCTGGGTGACGTCGATGCCGCGCATCCGCGGGGCCATCCGCGCGAACTCCGTGTACCAGCGCGCCGACTGCTCGGCGGGGCCGGAGATGATCAGCGGCGTGCGGGCCTCGTCGATGAGGATCGAGTCGACCTCGTCGACGATCGCGAAGTAGTGGCCGCGCTGCACGCACTCGTCCAGGCTCCACGCCATGTTGTCGCGCAGGTAGTCGAAGCCGAACTCGTTGTTCGTGCCGTAGGTGATGTCCGAGTTGTAGGACGCGCGGCGCTGCTCCGGCGTCATCTCGGAGAGGATCGCGCCGACCGAGAGGCCGAGGAAGCGGTGCACGCGGCCCATCCAGTCCGCGTCGCGCTTGGCCAGGTAGTCGTTCGTGGTGATGACGTGGACGCCCTGGCCCGCGATCGCGTTGAGGTAGACGGGCATGACCGAGGTCAGCGTCTTGCCCTCACCGGTGCGCATCTCGGAGATCTGACCGAGGTGCAGGGCGGCGCCACCCATCATCTGCACGTCGTAGGGGCGCTGACCCAGGGTGCGCTTCGCGGCCTCGCGAGCGACGGCGAAAGCCTCCGGCAGCAGTTCGTCGAGCGACTCGCCGTCGGCGTAGCGCTTCTTGAACTCGTCGGTCTTCGCGCGCAACTCGGCGTCGGAGAGGTCGACAACGTCATCTTCCAGACCGTTGATGGCGTTGGCGATGTTGCGGAGGCGCTTGAGCATCTTGCCCTCGCCGGAGCGGAGCAGTCGGGACAGCACCATCTGGATAGACCTCATCACCTGTATCGCGGCGCGCCCTCGCGGACGCCTTTCCCCTGCCCATCGTAGGCAAGTCGCCAAGATGTGTGCACGGACACAGGCGGATTGAGACCCCCGACCTGGTATGCGCAGGTCAGGTGTCGTTTTCTGCGATCTTCCGCTCTCGCCTGCCGCCGTGCCCCCGAACTCGGCTACTGCAGTGGTGAACGCGCGGGCACCACGTGAAGGTTCCTGGCCGGGCCAAGTTCACCTTGACGGTGAACGCCCGCGTGCGGAAAAGGGGCCGGGTGGCGGTAGACGCACGCCGCCGCCCCGCACGCGAGGGGTGCGGGGC
>NZ_JBHXCW010000166.1:0-17591 GCF_042725365.1 Lentzea sp. NPDC060358
CGCGGTAGCACCAAGCCGGTTAGCATCAAGTTCATGGCGGTGGAGAAGTTGAGCGTGTCCTTGCCGGACATCGTTGCCGCTCGCGCCCGGCGCGCAGCGGAGCGAGCAGGCATTCCGCTGTCGGCGTGGCTCGCCGAGGCAGCCGAGGCCGCTGCCGATCTCGCCGAGGCCCGGGCCGCCGCACAGGACTACGCGGCGCAGTTCGGCGATCCCGACCCCGGAGAACTGAGCGACATCCGCGCCGAGCTCGCGGCAGCAGGCGTCGGCGCACCGGAGTCGCCGGAGGACGCGGCGGCACGAGTCGCTGCCCTGTCACGACTTCTCGGACTTCCGGACGAACGGCGAGCAGGATGAGCACCCGCGGCCTCGTGCTGGACGCCGGGGCGTTGATCCACGTGCAGGGCAGTCCGAGAGGTCGCGTGTACGGCGCGTGCCGTGATGCCCTTGACGCCGGTGTGCCGGCGTTGCTGCCGGCCGTGGTGCTGGCACAGGTGTGGCGTGGCACCGCGCGGCAAGCTCCCGTGTCGATGCTCAGGAGGATGTGCAGAACGCTTCCGTTCACCGACGACGTGGCGGAGGCCGTGGGCAGGCTGCTCGCCATCGCCGGCACAGCGGATGTGGCGGACGCCGCGGTCGTCATCGCGGCGGTGAGCCAGAACTGCGCGGTCCTGACCTCGGATCCCGGCGATCTCGGCAAGCTCTCCGACGCCATCGGCGTGCGAGTTCCGCTCGTGGTCGTTTGACCACGTTTCTTCCCCGGGCGGTTCCGGTAACCCTCCGTCAGACTGCGGGGCGGGACCAACCGAGGAGATGACGGCGTGTCCGACAAGGTTTGGCTGATCACCGGTGCCGGCAGCGGTCTGGGCCGTGCCCTCGCCGAGGCGGCGGCCGGTGCCGGTGACCGGGTCGTGGCCACCGCACGCCGGCCGGAGGCGCTGGACGACCTGGTGCGGGCTCACCCCCGCCAGGTCGTCCCCGTCCGGCTGGACGTGACCGACCACGAGGCCATCCGCACCACCGTCGCCAATGTCGTCGCCGAAGAAGGCCGGATCGACGTTCTCGTCAACAACGCGGGCCGCACGCACGTGGGCGCCGTGGAGGAGACCACCGACGCGGAGCTGCGCGACCTGTTCGAGGTGCACGTGTTCGGGCCGGCCGCGCTCATCCGGGCCGTGCTGCCGCACATGCGCGCACGCGGCGAGGGCGCCATCGTGCAGATGAGCAGCCTGGGCGGGCAGTTGTCGTTCGCCGGGTTCTCGGCGTTCAGCGCCACCAAGTTCGCGCTGGAGGGGCTGTCGGAGGCCCTGGACGACGAGGTCAAGGAGTTCGGGATCAGGGTGCTGATCGTCGAACCCGGCTCGTTCCGCACGAACCTGCTGCGCGGGTACACCGAGTCGCGGCGCACCGAGGTCTACGCCGAGTCGTCCGGCAAGACGCGGCGGTTCATCGACGTGCGGGACGGGCAGCAGCCCGGTGACCCCGCCAAGGCCGCCGCCGCGATCCTCACGGCGCTGGAGGCCGCGGAGACGCCGTTGCGGCTGCCGCTGGGCGGGGACGCGGTCGACGGGATCATCGCCCACCTGGACGAGGTGCGGGTGGGGGTCGAGCTGTGGGAGAAGGTGTCGCGGGAGACCGACCTCGACCGCTGAACTGCGCAAACGTCCCCGAACCGGTGGCAAATCCGGACAAAACGATCCTTCACAGTCAAGACCTCTGCGGAACCCCGTGGCGATGCCGTACGTTGCTGCGTCGTGACCACTCTCATGGCGCGCTTCAAGCAGCGGATGCGCCGGTTCGCGCAGAAACCGGCGTCGGTTGACCTCGCACCGTTCCAGGCTCTGCTCAAGGACGTGGAGAAACACGCTGACGCGTTCAAGGCGTTCAGCGACGAGGAGCTGACCGAGCACGCGAAGAAGCTGCGCGACGAGAGCACGGACACCGAGCTCGTGGCGCTGACGCGGGAGGCCGCCGAGCGCGCCATCGGGCAGCGCCCGTTCGACGTGCAGGTCCTGGGCGCGCTGGGCATGCTCAGCGGGCTCGTCGTCGAGATGGCGACCGGTGAGGGCAAGACGCTCGCGGGTGCCATGGCCGCGGCCGGGTTCGCGATCAAGGGCAAGCGCGTCCACGTGGTCAGCGTCAACGACTACCTCGCCCAGCGCGACGCGGACTGGATGGGCCCGCTGTACCGGCTGCTCGGGGTCACGGTGGGCTGGATCAACGGCAGCTCGAAGCCCGAGGAGCGCCGCGAGGCCTACCGCTGCGAGGTCACGTACGCGCCGGTCAGCGAGATCGGCTTCGACGTGCTGCGCGACCGGATCGTCACGAGCCCCGACGACCTCATCGTCCCGGAGCCGGAGGTGGCCCTGATCGACGAGGCCGACTCGGTGCTCGTCGACGAGGCCCGCGTGCCGCTCGTGCTCGCCGGTTCGACCAGCGCGGAGGCCGCCGACCCCGTCATCGCAGACCTGGTGAAGCGGCTGCGGCAGAACCTGCACTACGAGATCGACGACGAGGAGCGCAACGTCTTCCTCACGGGCGCGGGCTCCGAGGCCGTCGAGCGCGCGCTCGGCGAGATCGACCTGTACTCGCAGGAGCACGTCACCTCGACGCTGTCGAAGGTCAACGTCGCCCTGCACGCCCAGGTGCTGCTGCACCGCGACGTCGACTACATCGTCCGCGACGGCAAGGTGCACCTGATCAACGACACCCGCGGCCGCGTCGCGAAGCTGCAGCGGTGGCCGGACGGCCTGCAGGCCGCGGTCGAGGCCAAGGAGAACGTCCAGACGACCGAGTCGGGCGAGATCCTCGACTCGATGACGGTGCAGGCGCTGCTGTCGCGCTACCCGACGCGCTGCGGCATGACCGGTACCGCGGTCGCCGTCGCGGAGACCCTGCGCGAGTTCTACGAGCTCGAGGTGCTCGTGATCCCGCCGAACAAGGAGAACATCCGCTCCGACGAGCACTTCCGCCTCTACGCGACGCTGGAGCAGAAGGAAGACGCGATCGTCGAGGAGATCAAGACCGTCCACGAGACCGGGCGGCCGATCCTCGTCGGCACGCTCGACGTGGCCGAGTCCGAGCGGATCTCGTCGAAGCTGCGCGACGCGGGCATCGAGTGCGTGGTGCTCAACGCGAAGAACGACGCGGAGGAAGCGTCGATCATCGCCGACGCCGGCTCGTACCAGCGCGTCACGGTCTCCACGCAGATGGCCGGTCGCGGCACGGACATCCGCCTCGGCGGCCACGAGGGCGAGGACCACGACCGGATCGCCGAGCTGGGCGGCCTGTACGTGATCGGCACGGGACGCCACTCGTCGTCGCGCCTGGACGACCAGCTGCGCGGCCGTGCGGGCCGCCAGGGCGACCCCGGCGGCTCGGTGTTCTTCTCCTCCATGCACGACGACCTCGTCACGCAGTACGCGCCGGACGCCGAGGACCCGTCCGAAGTGGACGACGACGGCCGCGTGCGCGACAAGGGCCTGCTGCACACGTTCGAGCACGCGCAGCGCGTCGCCGAGGGCGTGAACCTGGAGATCCACCGCAACACCTGGCGCTACAACAAGCTGATCGAGCACCAGCGCGAGATCCTGCTCAAGCACCGCGACGTCGTGATGCGCACCGACGCGGCGTTCGAGAAGGTCGGCGAGAAGGAGGGCGTGTCCGACGAGGTGGCCGCCGACGCCGCCCGCAAGATCACGCTGTTCTTCCTCGACGACCTGTGGACGCACCACCTGACGTTCCTGTCGGACCTGCGCGAGGGCATCCACCTGCGCGCACTGGCCCGGCAGAACCCGCTGGACGAGTTCCACCGCGAGGCGATCCCGGCGTTCAACAAGATCGTGCCGGAGTCGTGGGAGCTCACGAAGGAGAAGTACGAGGCGGCCGAGATCACCGACGAGGGCTACGACCTCGCCGGCGCCGGGGTGAAGCGCCCCAGCTCGACGTGGACGTACCTGGTGCACGACAACCCGTTCGGCTCCGGGCTCGAGGAGTCGATGAAGGGTCTCGTGAAGATGGTCCGCGGCCAGCGCCGCTGACCGCTACACCGGCCCGGGGACGAAGTCGTCCGCCGGTCTGGCGGGCCGGGGCAACGCCTCGGCCCGTCTCTCGTCGGTGGCCGTGCTGGTCGTCATCTCCTCGGAGAGAGCTCTGATCTCCGCGAGGATTTCCAGGTGTTCCTGCGACGGCGGCGGTCCCACGAGGTTGGACCTGTTGTGCGCCGTCCGTTCCGCCCGCTCGGCCAGCTGCCGGATGCGGCGGAGGAGATCGTGCTCCCCGTCCGGGAGCAAGCAGTCCGTCTGCTCCATCACCCGTGCCAGCTTTCGCGTGCACCGGTCTTGCGTCGATCCCCTAGTCGGCTGATTCCAGTTTGTGCACCAGCCACGCGTGGAATCCGCCGATGTGGTGCTCGGAGGGCACCAGCACTCCGCCCTGCGCGTAAGCGCGCGAGGACATCGCGGGCTGACATCGCTCGCAGGCTTCGAAGTCCTGTTCGTTCACCCGGTGGAACAGCTCGACCGAGCGAGAGACGTCACGACCGGTGTCGACCACTTCCTTGGCGTAGAGCCAATCGCACTCGACGACCGTCCGGTCCGCGGCGAGCGGGTACATGCGGTGCAGGATCACGTGGTCGGGCACGAGGTTGATGAAGACCTGCGGCTTGACCGTGATGGCGTAGTACTTCCTGTCGCGTTCCTCGTCCAGGGCGGACAACTTCTCGAAGCCCTCGCCGCCGTCGACGGTGAAACCCCTGATCTCGTCACCGAACTCGGCCCCGTGACCGACGTAGTACTGGGCCGCGTAGCCGTCGGCGAACTCCGGCAGCACCTCGGTGAGCTCGGGGTGGATCGTCGCGCAGTGGTAGCACTCCATGAAGTTCTCGATGATCAGCTTCCAGTTGGCCCGGACGTCGTAGACGATCCGCCTGCCCACGGACAACTCGTCGATCTCGTACCCGTCGATGGCCTCGAGCGAGCCGAGCCGTTCGGTGACGGCGCTCAGCACGTCGTCCTCAAAGCTCGGAGGACTGTCGTCCAGGTTCACCCACACGTAGCCGAGCCATTCGCGCGAGTGCACCTTTTTCAGCCCGTACTCAACGCGATCGACGTCTGGCATTGAGGTGAGATTGGGTGCGGCAATCAGTTTTCCGTCCAGCGCGTAGGTCCAGGCGTGGTAAGGGCACTGGAACGCCCGTTTGACGCTGCCGGCCTCGTCGGCGCAGATGCGCGCGCCGCGGTGGCGGCACACGTTGAGGAACGCGTTGAGTGCTCCGGTGCGGTCGCGGGCGACGAGCACGCTCTCGCGTCCGATCTGCACGGTGCGGAAGTCACCGGGCTTCGCGAGGTCGCTCGAGCGGACCGCGCAGAACCACATCTTCTCGAAGATCTCCGCCTGTTCCTGCGCGAAGATCGCGGGGTCGGTGTAGTAGCGGCCCTCAAGGGTGGAGATCAGGCTGCCGGTCATGCTCCGCCTCTCAAGCGAGCAGGGTCGAAAAGGCCGATCGGGTGCCGCGTGGCCCCGTCGATCGCGAGGTCGGCGAGGATCTCGCCGACCACGGGCACGAACTTGAAGCCGTGCCCGGAGAACCCGCACGCCACGGTCACGCCATCGTGCGCAGGGTGGGGCGCGATGACGAAGTGCCGGTCGGCGGTGTTGGTGTAGAGGCAGGTCGCGCCGCGCTGGTGCGCGCCGGCGATGCCGGGCATGAGGCGTGCGGTGGCGGCCCTCATGGCGTCGACCTCGTGGTCGTGCACCTCGCGGTCGACGGTGTCCGCCGTGCAGATCTCGCCGCCGTGGTGGAACGCGACCTTCACGGCGCCGTCGATGCGGGGGAAGCCGTAGAAGCCGTGACCCTCGGCGGGGTCCCAGATGTAGACGGGGTGGTCGTCGAAGCCGCCGGTCTTCGGCGTGAAGTAGTGCTGAACGCCTCGTTCGACCTCGAACGGGATGCCGAGGTCCCGCACCAGTTCCGGCGCCCACGGTCCCGGGCAGACGACGACGTGCTCGGTCTCGTAGGTGGCGAGGGCGGTGGTGACGCGGCCCTGTTCCCAGTGCGTCACCGGCTCCTCGAAGTGCAGCTCGGCGCCCGCCCGGCGGGCGAGGCCGAGGTGGGCCCGCACCGCCGCCTCCGGCACGACGTACCCCGCGCCCTCCTCGTGCAGCGCGACCTCCGTCAGCGCGGGGTGCAGGGTGGGGAAGCGCCTGCGGGTCTCGAGCGCGTCCAGGACCTCGTGTTCCAGGCCGTACTGCTCGGCGCTCGCCCGGCTGCCCGCGACGGCTCCCGAGTCCGGCGGCCCGACGACGAGACCGCCGACCCGGTGGAAGATCCGCTCGCCGCTGTCGCGCTCGGTCTGGTCCCACATCTCGTGGGCCCTGAGCAGCAGCGGCACGTAGGCGGGGTCCTCGAAGTAGGCCTGCCGCGTGATGCGCGACCCGCCGTGGCTCGACCCCCGCGTGTGCACCGGCGTGAACTTCTCCAGTCCCAGCACCCGCTTGCCGCGCTGGGCGAGCCGGTACGCGGCGGCGCTGCCCATGCCGCCGAGTCCGATGACGATGACGTCGTAGGCCATGTCAGCTCCTGAGCCGCTTCATCTCGGGGTCGAACAACGGCTCCCGCGCCGGCCGCGCCCTGACCCTGGCGCCGAAGTACTCGATCTCCACCTCGTCGTCGATCTCGCTGGGCAGCCAGGCGTAGGCGATGTTGAGCCCCGTCGTGTACCCGTAGGCGGCGCTCGTGACGTAGCCGACCGGTTCTCCCTGGTGGTACACGGGTTCGCTGCCCATCACGACGCTGTGCGGGTCGTCGATGGTGAGGCAGGTGAGCTTCTTGGTGGAGGTGAGGTTGTGCAGCGACCCCTTGCCGACGAAGTCCTTGTCCATGCGGACCGCGAACCCGAGCCCTGCCTCGAACGGGTCGTGCTCCGTCGTCACGTCGGTGCCCCACGACCGGTAGCCCTTCTCCAGCCGCAGGCTGTTGAAGGCCCCGCGCCCGGCCGCGATGACGCCGTGCCGCTGCCCCGCCTCCCACAGGGTGTCCCAGAGCTTCGGGCCGAGGTCGGCGGTGGTGTAGAGCTCCCAGCCGAGTTCGCCCACGTAGGACAGTCGCAGCGCGGTCACCGGGACGTTCTTGACGAACGCCCGTTGCGCGGTGAAGTAGCCCTTGTGCGTGTCGAGCGTGTGCGAGACGTCGTCGAGCAGGTCGCGCGCCTTCGGCCCCCACAACCCGATGCAGCACGTGCCGGGCGTGATGTCCCGGACGTGGACGTCGTCCGGCGCGTGTCGCAGGAGCCACTCGAGGTCGAGGTTTCCGTTGGCGCCCACCTGGAACGTCGTCCGGTCGAGCCGCGCGACCGTGAGGTCGCTGCGCACCCCGCCCTGCTCGTCGAGCAGCAGCGTGTAGACCACGGCGCCGGGCTTGCGGCCGACGTTGTTGGTCGTCATGCGCTGCAGGAACTCCAGCGCGCCCGCACCGCTGACCTCCAGCCGCTTCAACGGGGTCATGTCGAACATCGCCACGCGCCGGCGCGTCACGAGCGCCTCGGCCCCGCAGATCGGCGACCAGTACCGGCTCGCCCACTCGTTGCGCTCCGGCACCTCCGCGACCTCGGGCAGGCCGGCGTTGGCCTCGTACCAGTGCGGCCGCTCCCAGCCGGAGGCCTCCAGGAAGAACGCCCCGAGGTCCTTCTGGCGTTCGTGGAACGGACTCGTGCGGATCGGCCGCGGGCTCTCCATGGGCTGCAGCGGGTGCAGCAGGTCGTAGACCTCGACGAAGTTCCGGCAGCTGCGTTCGAGCACGTAGTCGGGCGCCAGCTGCACCTGCTCGAACCGGCCGAGGTCGCTCGAGTGCAGGTCCAGTTCCGGCTGCCCGTCGACGATCCACTCGGCCATCGACCGCGCGACACCGGCGGAGTGCGTGATCCACACCGCCTCGGCCACCCAGAACCCGCGCAGGTGCGGGTGTTCCCCGAGCAGTGGCATCCCGTCGCTGGTGAAGGAGAAGAGCCCGTTGAACCCGCGGTCGACCCCGGCCTCGGCCAGCGCCGGGACGAGGTCCACGGCCGCCTCCCACGACGGCGCGAAGTCCTCCTCGGTGAACGGCAGCTCCGAGCCGGTGATGTCGTGCGCCCGGATCGGCATGGGCTTGTGCCCGTACGCGCCGATGCCGACGGCCCTGCCGTGCGCGCGGAAGTACAGGTCGGCGTCCTGGTGCCGCAGGATCGGTTGCCGCGCAAGCGCTTCCGCGTCGACGGGGAGTTCTCCGGTGAACGCGTACTGGTGCGCCATCGGCACCAGCGGGATGCTCAGCCCGACCATCTCCCCCAGCACCGGCCCCCACATCCCGGCGCACGACACGACGACGTCGGCCGGGAACGTGCCCGTCTCGGTGCGCACTCCGGTGACCCGGTCGTTCGAGGTCTCGACCGCAACGACTTTCTGCCCGAACAGGAACCGGGCCCCGCGCTCGGTGGCGCGCCGCGCCTGCACCTGCGCGGCCTGCACGGGCTTCGCGAGCCCGTCACCCGGAATCAGGAACCCGCCGAGCACCTGCCCCTTGTCGAGCAACGGGTGCAGCCGCGCCACCTCGTCCGCGTCGACCAGCCGGCTCTCCACGCCCCACGACGTGGCCCAGCCGTGCCTGCGGCTCAGGTCGGCGAGCCGCGCCTCGCTCGTGGCGATCTCGAGGCCGCCGACCTGGTCGAAGCAGCCGAGCGCGGTGTACTTCTCGACGGTGTAGCGGGCGAACCGGGTCATGCTGCGGCACGAGTTGGTCTGGAAGACGAGCCCGGGCGCATGCCCGCTGGACCCGCCCGCGGCGACCCCGTCGGCCTGGTCGAGAACCGTGACGTCGGTGAACCCTCGTTCGGTGAGCTCGTCGGCGAGCGCGCACCCGACGATCCCCGCCCCCACGAGCACCACGCGAGGCACTTCACCAGGCATCAGGACACCCCTTCGCCATCGTTGCGCGGAACGAAACCTGTTCCGCCATCAGCAACAAAGTGCGGCCAGGGCGACCGGGCTGTCAATACTGCCGTTCGGGCGCAGGTTCCGTTCGTACAAGGCGAACAGCCCGCGAGACGTCCAGGATGTCCCTCATGCCCACCTGGAACGACGTGGTCGAACTGGCCGAGCGGCTACCGGAGGTGGAGGTGTCCACCTGGTACCGGACACCGGCGCTGAAGGTGGCCGGCAAGGGCTTCGCGCGGCTGCGCACCGAAGCCGAGGGCGGCCTGATGCTGCTCTGCGACCCGGCCGAGAAGTCCGCGCTGCTGGCCTCCGGCGACGCGGCGTTCTTCACGACGCCGCACTACGACGGCCACGCGTCGATCCTGGTCGACCTGGCCCGGGTGGACGCCGGTCACCTGGCCGAACTGGTCGAGGAGGCATGGCGGACCAGGGCACCGGCACGGCTGCGGGACCGCACCTGAACCACGCGCGGAGCACCGACGGCCCCGCCGAGCTCACCCGGCGAAGTACCCCAGCTGAGCCGACAACTCCCCGGCAGCCGCCACCATGGCCGGAACGATCTCCCCCACCCGTTCCCGGGACAACCGGTAGGACGGCCCGGAAGCGCTCATCGCCGCCACCACTTCCCCGCGGTGCCCCCGCACCGGCACGGCGACGGCGTGCAACCCCAGCTCCAGTTCCTCGAAACAGGCCGCGAACCCCTGACCGGCGACCACCTCCAGCTCGGCCAGCAGCTGCCCGGGGTCCACGACGGTGCGGGCGGTGTAGGAGTCGAGCGGCAGGGACGCGAGCCGCTTGCGTTCGTCGACGGCCAGGTGGGCGAGCAGCACCTTGCCGGACGAGGTGGCGTGCAGGGGCGTGCGCTGCCCGATCCAGTTGACCGCGGACACGGCCGCCGACCCGCGGGCCTGCGTGATGTTGATGGCGACGCCGGCGTCGTGCACCGCGATGTTGACGGTCTCGCCGAAGGAGTCGGCCAGCGCCTGGCAGACGGGCTGGCCCAGCTTCGTCAGGTCCATGCGGCCGGTGGCGGCGCCCGCCAGGCGGACGACGCCGAAGCCGATGGCGTACTTGCCCCGCTCGCCGAGCTGTTCGACCAGGCCGCGCGACTCCAGCACGGAGACGAGTCTCGAGACCGTGGACTTGTGCACGCCCAGCTCCCCGGCGATCTCGGTGATGCCGGCCTCGCCCTGGGCCAGGAGTTCGAGCACGCTGATGGCCCTGTCCACGGACTGCACCTGAGCTGCCGAGTCGGAGTTGCTCATCGCGCAACAGTATCCGGCAGGTAAAACAAGCCGGTCGACCTCTTGACGGCGCGTCGCGTGAGGCTCACATTGTGTTGCGTCATTCGGAACGTGTGCCGTGTCACGCAACGGAGGCCGACGATGATCCGCGCCTGCGCTCTCGAGGAGCTGCCCCCTGGTGAGGCGGTTCGCATCATCGGCCCGCACGCACCTATAGCGGTTTTCAACGCCGATGGTGTCTTCTACGCGATCGACGACACCTGCACGCACCAGGACGCCTCGCTCAGCGAGGGCTGGCTCGAGGGCTGTTTCGTCGAATGCCCGCTGCACGCGGCGAGCTTCGACCTGCGCACGGGCGAGCCCACGTGCCTGCCCGCCAAGAGATCGGTGAGGACCTACCCCGTCCGCGTGGAGGATGGAGTGGTCTATGTCGATGTCGAGGTGAACAAGGACGTGGCGTGAGGACGATCGCGATCATCGGTGCATCACTCGCCGGTTTGAGGTCGGCGCAGGCACTGCGCCAGCAGGGGTTCGACGGACGGCTCGTCGTCATCGGCGACGAGGTCCATCTGCCCTATGACCGGCCTCCTCTCTCGAAGGACTTCTTGCTCGGCAAGGTCGAGGCGGTACCGCTGGCGGATCAGGACGACCTCGACGCGCTCGACGCCGAGTGGCGGCTCGGCGTGCAGGCGAGCGGACTGCTCTCCACCCAGGAGGTCGCGCTCAGCGACGGCACGACGGTGGCGGCCGACGGCGTCGTCATCGCGACCGGCGGCATCCCCCGCACGATTCCCGGCGCGCACGTGCTGCGGACGCTCGACGACGCGATCAAGCTCCGCGACGCGTTCGCCGGGGCGCAGAGCGTCGGCGTGATCGGCGCCGGGTTCATCGGAGCGGAGATCGCGTCGAGCGCGCGGTCGCTGGGCAAGGACGTCACCGTCGTCGAGGCGCTGCCGGCACCGCTCATGCGGGTGCTCGGTGCCGAGATGGGGGCCGCGGTGGGACAACTGCACGGCGACCACGGATCAACGTTGATCACAGGCGTCAATGTTGACTCGATCAACGTCGACGGTGGAATCAACCACGGAATCAACCTCGCGGACGGGCGCAGGGTCGACGCCGACGTCGTCGTCGCGGGCATCGGGGTGCGGCCGGCGACGGACTGGCTCGCCGGCGGACCGGTCCGGGTCGACAACGGCGTCGTGTGCGACGCGGGTGGCGTGACGGCGGCGAAGAACATCGTGGCCGTAGGCGACGTGGCGAACTGCGCGGGAGTGCGCGCCGAGCACTGGACGTCCGCGACCGAACAGGCGCACGTTGCGACTCGCAACTTGCTTGCGGGGGCAACTGTCGCGACGCACACCAACGGCGGCTACGTCTGGTCCGACCAGTACGGCGTGCGAATCCAGTTCATCGGCCGGGCGACGCGTGACGTTCGCGTCGAAGACGGGTCTATCGAAGACAGGAAGTTCGTGGCGACGTACCGCGACGACGACCAGAGCGAGGACGTCGTAGGCATCGTCGCCATGAGCAACGCGCGGCTGTTCACGCGGCTGCGCAGAAACCTGAGGTAGAGACGGTCGTCACGGTTTGAAACCCACCGGCGACCGGCTACACCCCGATGTCCTTCGTGGACGGATGAACAGGGAGGCGCCCGTGTCGCCGGTGCGGCAGATCATCAACCCCTACGACCGCAGTGTTCTCACCGAGGTCGAGGACGAAACCCGCGACCAGGCGATCACCGCCATCGGCAAGGCCAGAACCGCCTTCGACCACGGCGACTGGCAGCACTCCGCCCCCGAGCACCGCGCCGCCGTGCTGAACCGCGTCGCGGACCTGCTGGAGCGCGACAAGGAGGACATCGCCCGCACCGAGACGCTCGACACCGGCAAGACGCTGGTGGAGAGCCGCATCGACGTGGACGACGTCGTCGCCGTGTTCCGCTACTACGGCAACCTCGCCGGGCTGCTGCACCCGAAGATCGTGCAGGGCGCTCCCGCGGACGTCCTCAGCCGGATCGACTACGAGCCCGTCGGCGTCTGCGGCCTGATCGCGCCGTGGAACTACCCGCTGCTGCAGATGTCCTGGAAGGTCGCGCCGGCGCTGCTCGCGGGCAACACGCTCGTCGCGAAGCCCAGCGAGATCACGCCGCTCACGACCATCAAGCTCTTCGAGCTGCTGCACGAGGCCGGCCTGCCCGACGGCGTCGCGAACCTGGTGCTCGGCACGGGCCCCGAGGTCGGAGCGCCGCTGAGCGAGCACCCGGACGTCGACCTGGTCTCGTTCACCGGCAGCCTGGCGACCGGGCAGCGGATCATGGCGGCGGCGGCCAAGACCGTGAAGAAGGTCGCGCTCGAACTGGGCGGCAAGAACCCGAACATCGTCTTCGCGGACGCCGACCTCGACGTCGCCGTCGACTACGCGCTCACGGCCGCGTTCTTCCACGCGGGCCAGGTGTGTTCGTCGGGCACGCGGCTCCTCGTGCATTCGAGCATCCACGACGACTTCGTCGCGGAGGTCGCGCGCCGGGCCGACAAGATCAAGCTGGGCAATGGTCTCGACGAGGACACCGAGTCGGGCCCGCTGGTCAGCGAGGAGCACCGCGCCAAGGTCGAGAGCTACGTCGAGCTCGCGGAGCAGGAGGGCGCGACGCTCCTGGCCGGTGGCCGCCGGCCGGAGGAAGCCGAGCTGCGGAACGGTTTCTTCTTCCGCCCCACCGTCTACGCGGACTGCCGCCGCGACATGCGGCTCGTCCAGGACGAGACGTTCGGCCCGATCATCACCGCCGAGCGCTTCGAGACCGAGGAGGAGGCCGTCGCGCTGGGCAACGACACCGACTACGGCCTCGCCGGCGGCGTCTGGAGCCAGGACCTCGACAAGGCGCAGCGCGTCGCGAAGAAGCTGCGGCACGGCACGGTCTGGGTCAACGAGTTCGGCCCGTACCTGCCGCAGGCCGAGTGGGGCGGCTTCAAGCGCTCCGGCGTCGGCCGCGAGCTCGGCACCGCGGGCCTGCACGAGTACACCGAACCGAAGCACGTGTACCAGAACCTCGAGCCGCGGGCCCAGGGCTGGTTCGCGCGAAGGGACTCGAAGTGACCGCTTACGACTACGTCATCGTCGGTGGCGGCACAGCGGGATGCGTCCTCGCCGCGCGGCTGACCGAGGACCCGTCCGTCACGGTCGCGGTCGTCGAGGGCGGCCCGTCCGACGTCGGCGACGAGAAGATCCTGAACCTGCGCAACTGGATCAACCTGCTCGAGACCGAGTACGACTACGACTACCCGACCGTCGAGCAGCCCCGCGGCAACTCCCACATCCGGCACAGCCGCGCGAAGGTGCTCGGCGGGTGTTCCAGCCACAACACGCTGATCTGCTTCACCCCCCTGCCGCAGGACTTCGACGACTGGGGCCACGGCTGGACGTGGGACGCGATCGGCCCGTACTACGACAAGGTCCAGCTCAACATCATCCCGGTGGCGGAGAAGGACAGGAACCCGATCGCGAAGGACTTCGTGGCGGCGGCGCGGCAGGCCACCGGCGTCGGGGAGGTCGAGGACTTCAACGCGAAGCCCTTCGCGGACGGCGCCGGGTTCTTCTCCATCGCCTACCACCCCGAGAAGGGCAACCAGCGCTCGTCGGCGTCGACCGCCTACCTGCACGAGATCCTCGGCAGCCGCCGGAACCTGACGCTGCTGCTGCACACCTGGGCGAGCAAGATCGAGTTCGACGGCACCGAGGCGATCGGCGTGCACACCGACAAGGGCTACGTCGAGGCCAACAGGGAAGTCCTGCTCTGCGCGGGCGCCATCGACACCCCGCGGCTGATGATGCTGTCGGGCGTCGGCGACTCGAAGCACCTGCGCGACATCGGCGTCGAGCCGAAGCACGACCTGCCCGGTGTCGGCGAGAACCTGCTCGACCACCCCGAGTCGGTCATCGTCTGGGAGACCACGGGGCCGCTGCCGGAGAACTCGGTGATGGACTCCGACGCGGGCCTGTTCATCCGGCGCGACGAGTCCGACCCGAGGCCGGACCTGATGTTCCACTTCTACCAGATCCCGTTCACCACCAACACGGAACGCCTCGGCTACCCGGCGGTGGAGCACGGGGTGTGCATGACGCCGAACATCCCGCGGCCGCACAGCAAGGGCCGCATGTGGCTGAAGTCCAGCGACCCGAACGAGAAGCCGGCCCTGGACTTCGGGTACTTCACCCACCCGGACGGCTACGACGAGAAGACCCTCGTCGACGGGTTCCGGATCGCGCGCGAGATCGCCGCGCAGGAGCCGCTGAAGTCCTGGCTCAAGCGGGAGGTCGCGCCCGGACTGGACGTCACGAGCGACGCGGCGCTGTCCGAGTACGGCCGGCGGGCCGCCCACACCGTCTACCACCCGGCGGGCACGTGCGCGATCGGGTCCGTCGTGGACGGTGACCTCAAGGTCATCGGGTTGCAGGGCCTGCGGGTCGTCGACGCGTCCGTGTTCCCGACGATGCCGACGGTGAACCCGATGGTCACGGTCCTCATGATCGGTGAACGCGCCGCCGACCTGATCAAGGCCGGCAGGTGAGCCTGTCGGCCGAGGACAGGCTGAAGGACCTCGGGTACACCTCGGAGTTCAAGCGGGACATGAGCCCGTGGGCGAACTTCTCGCTGGGGTTCACCTACCTCTCCCCCGTGGTCAGCACGTACACGCTGTTCGGCACCGCCCTCGCCCTGGGCGGCCCGCCGATGATCTGGAGCTTCGTCGTCGCGGGCATCGGCCAGTTCCTGGTCGCGCTGGTCTTCGGCGAACTGGTCGCGCAGTACCCGGTGGCGGGCGGCGTCTACCCGTGGGCGCGCCGCCTGTGGGGCAAGCGCTGGGCGTGGACGACCGGCTGGGTCTACCTGATCGCCCTGCTGGTCACGATCGCGTCCGTCAGCTACGGCGCGGGCCCCTACCTGGCCACGCTCCTGGGCTACACGGCCACCGTCGGCAACACGGTGCTGTGCGCGGTCGCGATCATCGTGGTCTCCACGCTGATCAACTACGCGGGCACGAAGGTGCTGAGCTGGGCCGCGATCTTCGGGTTCGCCGCGGAGATCATCGGTGCGCTCGTCGTCGGCATCTGGCTGCTCGTCGACAACCGGCTGCACGGCTTGGGCGTGCTCTTCGACAGCTTCGGCGCGGAGGGCTCCGGCAGCTACCTGCCGGCGTTCTTCGCGGCGGGCATCATCGGCCTCTACCAGTACTACGGCTTCGAGGCGTGCGGGGACACCGCGGAAGAGGTCGAGGATCCCGGCCGCGTCATCCCGAAGGCCATGCGCCGCACCATCTACATCGGCGGCGCGGCGGCCACGTTCGCGTGCCTGTCGCTGCTGCTCGCCGTGCCGGACTTCGGCAGGGTCATCTCCGGCGAGGACGCCGACCCCGTCACGAACGTCCTGACGACCGCGTTCGGGCCGGTCGGGTACAAGATCGTGATCGGGGTCGTGCTGATCTCGTTCCTGTCCTGCACGATGTCGCTGCAGGCGGCGGCGTCCCGGCTGACCTACTCCTACGCCCGCGACAAGATGCTGTTCGGGCACAGGGCGCTCGCGAAGTTCAACCCGAAGCGGCACATCCCGCCGTACTCGCTGGCGCTGGCCGGCGTGGTCCCGGCGGTCATCGTGGTGGCGTCGATGCTGTCGACCAACGCGCTGGACAAGATCGTGTCGTTCGCGACGCTCGGCATCTACCTGGGCTTCCAGCTGGTGGTGTTCGCGGCGCTGCGGGCACGGATCAAGGGCTGGACGCCGTCGGGCGAGTTCACGCTCGGCCGCTGGGGCATGGTCGTCAACGTGCTGGCACTCGCCTACGGCGTCGCGGCGATGGTGAACATGGTGTGGCCGCGCACCCCGGACGCGCCCTGGTACGACAACTACGTCGTGATCCTCAGCGGCGCGCTCGTGGTCGGCATCGGCCTGGTCTACATGCTGATCGCCAAGCCGTTCGGCCACTCCGACGCGGCGGCCGGCGACGCCGTCTCATCCCTGCAGGCGAAGTAGGCGCAGGGCGAGCTGCACCTCCAGCACGCGGTCCGGCGCCTGCCAGTCGGCGCCGAGCAACGACGCGACCCGGTCGAGCCGTTGCGTGACCGTGTTGACGTGCAGGTGCAGCTCCGCCTTGGCACGGCTGAGGTTCGCGCCGCAGCGGAAGTAGACCTCCAGCGTGTGCACCAGTTCCGTGCCGCGTTCGGTGTCGTAGTCGAGCACCGGCCCCAGCACCGACCGCACGTAGCCCGGGACGTCGGCGCGGTCCCCCAGCAGGACGCCCACGAACCCCAGGTCGCCGAGCGTCGCGGCGTCCTTCTCCCGGCCCAGCTGCTTCAACGCCTTCAGGCACCGCCGCGCCTCCTCGAAGGCCGCCGCGATCGCCACCGGTCCCGCGACCGGGCCGCACGCGCCCACCGTCGCGTCCAGGGCCTTGGCCACGTCCCGCATCACGCCGGTGGACACCGACGGCAGCGCCAGCACCACGTCACGGCCGCGCGCCCCGGCCAGTCCTCTGTGGACCGACGCGTAGTGCGTGGCACCGGACAGGTTGCCGTCCGCCACCAGCACGACGTGCGGCTCGCCCAGCTCCACGCCCACCCGGCGGGCCCGCGCCAGCAGGCCGGTGGCATCGCGGCCGTCGAGGACGTCGGTGATCAGCTCGCCGCGCACCTTGTTCTCCGCCTCGGCCACGGTCCGCCGCAGCAGCAACAGCAACGCCGTCACCGCCGCCGACCGCTCGAACACCCGCAGGTCGGCGTCGGAGAGGTCGGGGCGGCCCGACAGCGTGATCCCTCCCAGCAGCTCGGACCCCGCGAGCACCGCGCACACCCACACCTCCCCCACCAGCACCGCGCGGCCGCTGGCCCGCACGGCCTGCGGGGGCACGGTCTCCAGCACCTCGACCGGGCCGCCGAGCAGCTCCCCCACCGCCGCGGCCACCTCCGCGGACGACCCGCCGCGCAGCACCAGGTCCGTGAGCCGGTCGTGCGCTTCCTCGGCCCGTTTCATGGCCTCGTTGTGCGACTGGATGGTCGCGAACAACGATGCCGTGTCGATCGCGATGGCCGCGTGGTCGGCCAGCGACTGCAGCAGCGCGACCTCCTCGGGCGGGAACTCGCGCGGGGTCCGGTCGGCCGCGTAGAGCACGCCGATGACCTTCGAGTCGAGCTTCAGCGGCACGCCCAGGATCGCGGTGAGGCCCTCGTCGCGCACCGCCGAGTCGATCGGCCGGGTGTGGTGGAAGCGGGCGTCGGCGAAGTAGTCGGAGCTCGCGTACGGGCGCGCGGTCTGCGCGACCAGCCCGCCCAGGCCCTCGCCGAGGCCGAGCCGGACCTTCTGGAACAACGGCGAGAACGACCCGTCCGTCACCC
>NZ_JBHXCW010000167.1:0-17524 GCF_042725365.1 Lentzea sp. NPDC060358
GTTCCTGCTGTGCTGCCACCCCGGCCTGAGCCGCTCCTCGCAGGTCGCGCTGCCCCTGCACGCGGTCGCGGGCCTGGGCACCGGCCAGATCGCCGCCGCGTACCTGGTGCCCGAGCGCACGATGGCGCAGCGGCTCACCAGGGCGCGGTCGGCGTTGCGGGCGGCGGGCGCGGTGTTCGAACTGCCCGGCGAGGACGACCTGCCGGCCCGCCTCGCCGCGGTGCTCGACGTCTGCCACCTCCTCTTCACCGAGGGGCACACCCGCTCCACCGGGGACGCGCTGGTGGACACGACCCTCGCCGAGGAGGCCATCCGCCTCACCCGGCAGCTGCACGCGGTGGTCCCCGGCCACGACGAGGTCGCGGGCGCCCTGGCGCTGATGCTGCTCACCCACGCCCGCACCCCCGCGCGCACCGAGGGCGGCGACCTGGTGCCGCTGGCCGAGCAGGACCGGGCGCGGTGGGACCGCGACCGGATCGCGGAGGGCGTGGCGATCCTGGAACGCGTGCTGCCCCGCGGCCACGTCGGCCGGTTCCAGCTCCAGGCCGCGGTCGCCGCCGTGCACGCCGAGGCGGCCACCTGGGAGAGCACGGACTGGGAGCAGATCCGCGTGCTCTACGCGATGCTCGCGCGGGTGGCGCCCGGCCCGGTCGTGACGCTCAACCAGGCGGTCGCGGTCGGCATGGCGCTGGGTCCCGAGGACGGCCTGGCGGTGCTGCGGCCGTTGCTCGGCGACCCGGCGATGCGCCGGCACCACCGCACCCACGCCGTGCACGCCCACCTGCTGGAGATGACCGGTGACCGGGCGGGGGCGGCCGAGGCCTACCGGCAGGCCGCGCGGCTCACGACGAGCCTGCCGGAGCAGCGCTACCTCAACGCCCGGATGCGCGACCTCGGCGCGGACTGACCGTCACGAGTCCGGCTCGCCGGCCGCCAGGCGGTCGTGCAGCGCCGATTCGGTGATGTTGAGCCGTGCCGCGACGTGCGCCTGTTCCGCCCCGGCCCGCAAGGCCTCCCGGCAGGCCGTCAGGGTGATCCGGTCGAGCAGGCTCTGGCAGAACGCCAGGCGGACCAGGGACGCCTCGGCCGCGTCGAGCGCCGGGAGGTGGTCGTGGTCCTTCAACGCCATCAGTTGCAGGGCTGCCCGGCGGGCCCGCTGGTGGAACAGTTCCCGGACCGTCGGCGGCACCCGTCGTTGCCAGCTCACGGCCTCACCTCCCGCGCTCACCCGGCGCATACCCCTGCGCCCGCGACCGAAACCGTCACCCGGCTTCCCGTTGCCGCCGCACCCGTTGCCGCGCAGCGGAACCATCCGGTTCCTGGTCGAGCCCGCGGTAGATCATGTCGGCCTTCTCGTCCGGCAGGTGCGGCGGGAGCAGCGGCACGGCCGGGTCGACGACGGCCTCGACGACCACCGGCCGGTCGGCGGAGAACGCCTCCTGCCACGCCTTGCCGACCTCGTCCGGCGAGTCGACGCGCAGGCCGCGCAATCCGAGCAGCTCGGCGTAGGCCGCGTACGGGAACTCCGGAACCCGTTGCGAGACGGGGAACCGCGGATCCCCCTCCATCTCGCGCTGCTCCCACGAGACCTCGTTGAGGTCGCGGTTGTGCAGCACCAGCACCACGAACCGCGGATCCGCCCACGTCCGCCAGCGGTCCGCGACGGTGATCAGCTCCAGCAACCCGTTCATCTGCATGGCGCCGTCACCGGCCAGGGCGATCACCGGGCGGTCCGGCGCGTCCAGCTTGGCCGCCAGGGCGTACGGCAGCGCGCAGCCCATCGACGCGAGATAGCTCGACGTGTGAGCGGGAACGCCGACCGGCAGCGCGAGATGCCTCGCGTACCAGTAGGTGGACGAACCGACGTCGACGGCGACGCGCGCGTCGGCCGGGACGTGACCTGACAGCTGGTGCACGACGAGCTCCGGGTTGAGCGGGTCGGCGTCCTCCTGCGCCCGCTGCCCGCAGATCTCGCGCCACCGGGCGACGCTGTCGAAGACGCGCTGCTCCCAGTCGCGGTTGTCGTTGTGCCGCAGCAGGGGCAGCAGTGCGCGCAGGGTCTCGGCGGTGTCACCGACCAACGCCACCTCGACCGGGTACTTGCTCCCGACGACGCGCGCCTCGATGTCGATCTGCACCGCGCGGGCCTGTCCGGGCTTCGGGTAGAACTCCGTCCACGGGTCGTTGCACCCGACGACGAGCAACGTGTCGCAACCGGCCATCAGCTCGGCGCTGGCCGTCGTGCCGAGGTGGCCCATCACGCCGGTGTGCCAGGGCGCGTCCTCGGCCAGCAACGGCTTGCCCACCAGTGACACGGTGGCGCCGGCGCCGAGCCGGTCGACGACCTGGGAGATCTCCTCCTGAGCGCCCGCCGCTCCCCTGCCGACGAGCAGCGCGACCCTGCTCCCCTCCGACAGCACGCCGGCGGCCCGGCGCAGGTCGTCGTCCCGGGGCACGACCCGCGGCCGGGCCGTCACCGCCGCCGACGGCACCACGCCGTGGCTGTGCGGCAGCTCGTCGACGGCGTCGGCGCGCTGCACGTCGTGCGGGACGATCAGGCAGGTCGGGACGCGTTCGGAGATCGCGGTGCGCATCGCGTTGTCCAGCAGCACCAGCAGCTGCTCGGGGGCGGACACGGTCTGCAGGTACTGCCCGCAGACGTCCTTGAACAACGAGTGCAGGTCCACCTCCTGCAGGTAGCCGGTGCCCAGCGCGGTCGACACCACCTGCCCGACGACGGCCACGACCGGGCGCCGGTCCAGCTTCGCGTCGTAGAGCCCGTTGAGCAGGTGGATGGCGCCCGGGCCCTGGGTTGCCAGGCACACACCGGGGGTGCCGGTGTACTTGGCGTGGCCGCAGGCCATGAAGGCGGCCATCTCCTCGTGGCGCGCGGGCACGAACTCCGGGTCGCCGCCGGCGCGGTGCAGCGCGGCGAGCAACGGGTCGATGCCGTCGCCCGCGTAGCCGAACACCCTGGGCACGCCCCACGTGCGCAGGCGGTCGACGAGCGCGTCGGCGACGGTCCGGGCGCTCATGCGCCGCCCCGTTCGCCCGGGTTCCGGACTCGCGGTCCGGTCGCGTGCCACACCACTGCCTCCACGGCGCTTCCCTTCATTCGGTCGCCCCCCGCTCCGGCCACGACTACCCCGGGCCGGGCCGCCGAACCGCGGCAGGGCTTCGGCGCGCCGCGACCGCCCGGTCCCGCGCCGGCCGCCGGGTGAGCACGATCCCGCCGACCACCACGCAGCCGCCGGCCAGCGTGTGCCAGCCCACCGGTTCGGCCAGCAGGACCGCGCCCAGCGCGGTCGACCACAGCGGCGTCACGTAGGTGACCGTCGCCGCGACCGTCGGACCGGCCTCCCGGATCAGGTCCAGGTTCAGCACGTACGCGTACCCGGTGCCGACCGCGCCCAGCGCCAGCAGGGCGAGCACGGCGGGCCAGCCCGGCCAGGACGGCGGTCCCGACAGCAGGGGTGCGGCCAGGGCGAGCTGGAGCGTGGCGCAGGTGATCTGCACGGCGGAGACCGCGCTCGCCCGGTGCGGGCCGCCGGACAGGAACCGCCGGGTGTAGGCGAACCCCGCGCCGTAGCAGGTGGTGGCGGCCAGGCAGGCGAGTCCGCCCGCCAGCGCGTCGCCGTCGAGGCCGCGCCACACGCCGAGCAGCACCAGCACGCCCGCGAACCCCAGCAGCAGGCCCGCGCACCGCGTCGCCGTCAGCCGCTCCCCCGGCACGACCAGGAGCGCGAACGCCAGCGTGGTCAGCGGCGTCGTCGCGTTCAGCGCGCCCGCCAGCACCGAGTCCACCCTCGACTCCCCGAAGGCCAGCAGCGTGAACGGCACCGAGTTGAGCAGCGCCGCGACCACCGCCGCGTGCCCCCAGGTCCGCGGGTCGCGCGGCACCGCCGCCCGCTGGACGACGCAGATCGCCCCCAGTGCCAGGGCGCCGAACAGGCAGCGCGCCAGGGCGACCTGCACCGGCGGCACGCCCGCGTCGACCGCCACCTTGATCAACGCGAAGCTGCTGCCCCAGATCGCGGACAGCAGCACGAACTTCCCCGTGGACCCCACGGCAGGAGCCTCGCGCCGCGGGGCATCATGAGTCCAACAAGTGGTGCTCGATCGTGCATGAGAGGCGCTCATGACGCTGAACTTCGCCCAGCTCCGGGCGTTCCTCGCGGTGGTCGACGAGGGCGGGTTCGGCGCGGCCGCCGCCGCGCTCGGCGTCACGCAGTCGGCGGTCTCGCACGCGGTCGCCTCGCTCGAGCGCGCGCTGGGGCACCCCGTCGTGTCCCGCCGCGGACGCAGCACGCCGACGCCGTTCGGCGACGAGCTGCTGGCCCACGCCCGTGCCGCGGTGACCGCGTCCGCCGCGATCACCGACCTGGCCGAACGCCGGCGGGGCGGGGCGCGGGGCACGATCCGGCTCGCCGCGCCGCCGACGGTGTGCCAGGGCCTGCTGCCCGCGCTGCTGACCCGGTGGCGGGAGGAGTTCCCGCAGGTGCGCGTCCGGGTGTTCGAGGGCGAGGACGACGAGGTGGCGGAGTGGCTCGCGGGTGGCACGGTCGAGGCCGCCGTGCTGGTCGACCCGCCGCCCGGCCGGGGCGCGCCGATCGGCGAGGACGCCTTCCACGCCCTGCTGCGCACCGACCACCCGCTGGCGGGTGAGCGCGAGGTCGGCGTCGCGGACCTGGCCGACGACCCGTTCCTGCTGTCCCGCGGAGGCTGCGAGCGGCACGTGCGCCAGGCGCACGCGGGCCTGCCGTTCACGCCGCGGCACCGGGTGCGCGAACTGGGCACGCTGCTCGCCATGGTCCGCGCGGGCGTCGGCGTGTCGCTCGTGCCGGGCCTGGTGGCGGCGATGCTGCCGGCGGACCTCGTCATGCTGCCCCTGCGGGAACGCGTCGTGCGCAGGCTCGTCCTCAGCGGCCCCGCCGGCCGCGAGTGGCACCCGGCCGTGACGTCCCTGGTGGACTCCGTCCGCGTCCGGGTGGTGGACGCGGTGTGAACATCACCCGACCGCCGGAGTTCCCGCGCGGGTCCGCGGCACCGGCCGGTGGTCCGCGGGCCTATCCTGGTGGGGATGCGGCGGTCCGGAGTTGTCGAGCACGTGCGGGGCTTCGGCCCGCACGACCACGTGTGCTGGCGTTACGACGAGCACGCGCAGTTCGTCGACCGCGCGGCCGAGTTCCTCGCCGACGGGCTGCTGCTCGGTCAGGCCGTCCGCTACATCAGCACCGGCGACGCCGACCAGCTGCGCGCGGAGCTCGCCGGGTCCGAGGTCCTCGGCGCCGCACTGCGCGACGGGTCCGCCCAGGTCACCTCGCTCGACGACGTCTACCCGGTCGGCACGGTCATCGACCCGGTCGCCCAGGTGCGCGCCTACGCCGCCGCGACCGACCGGGCGGTGCTGGACGGGTTCACCGGGCTGCGGGTCGCCGCGGACTGCACCGTCCTCGTCGGCAGCCAGGAGCAGCGCGCCGCGTTCGCGCGGTACGAGCACCTCGCCGACCGCTACATGGCCGCCCACCCGTTCTCCGCGCTGTGCGCCTACGACAGCGGCAGGCTTCCCGCGGGCGCGATCGAGCAGGTCGCGTGCATGCACCCGAACACCAACGCCGACGGCGTGCGGTTCCGGCTGCACGGCACCGACCGCGCCGGCTGCGCGGCCGCCCTCGGCGGGGAGGTGGACAGCTCCTCCCGCGACTCGTTCGCCAGGGCCCTCGACCTCGCCGACCCCCTGCCCGTCGGCGGCGAGCTGGTCATCGACGCGACCGGGCTGACGTTCCTCGACCACAACGGTCTCCTGCGGCTGTCCGCGCACGCGCGGCGCCACGACTCGACCCTGGTGCTGCACACGCGGTGGCCCGGTGCCGCCCGGCTCGTCCGCGCGCTCGACCTGGCGGACGTGCGGGTGGAAAAGGTGTCGTGAGCGCGCCGCACCCGACCCCCTCAGCCCGTGGCTTCGTCCACTCCGCGGTGTTCTACGGAACCGACCGGGAGTACCTGGCCACCCTCGTGCCGTTCGTGACCGACGGTCTCGCCTCGGGCCAGCCGGTGGCCGTGGCGGTGCCGGGCCCCCGGCTCGGCCTGCTGCGCGCCGCGCTCGGCCCGGCCGCGGACGGCGTCACGCTGATCGACATGACGGAGGCGGGCCGCAACCCGGGCCGGATCATCGCCGCGGTGCTGCGCCGGTTCGCCGACGCGCACCCCGGCGGTCACGTCCGCATCGTCGGCGAGCCGATCTGGCCCGGCCGCACCGCGCTCGAGTACCCGGCCTGCGTGCAGCACGAGGCGTTGATCAACGCCGCGTTCGCCGGCCGCGACGTGACCATCGCCTGCCCCTACGACACCGCGGGCCTGGCGCCCGGCGTCGTCGCCGACGCCCGCGCCACGCATCCGCTCGTGTGGGAGCCGGGACGGCGCCGCGCCAGTGACGAGTACTCGCCGGACGCCGTGCTGGACCGCTACAACCTGCCCTTCGACGAGGCGGGCGCGTCGGACGAGTTCGCCGCCGTCTCGCTCGACGACGTCTCCCCCGCCCGGCGGCACGCGGCCGACGCCGCCCGGTGCCGCGGTCTCGACGCCGGCCGCGTGGCCGACGTCGAGCTGATCGTCACCGAGCTCGTCACGAACGCGCTCCGGCACACCGGCGGCGGCTGCCGGTCGCGGGTCTGGCGGGAGTCCGGCCACCTCGTCTGCGAGGTGCGCGACACCGGGTGCTTCGAGGACCCGCTCGCGGGCCGCCTCCCCGCTCCGCCGGGCCAGGTCGAGGGCCGCGGCCTGCTCATGATCCACCAGCTGGCGGACCTGGTCCGCGTGCACACCACGGCGCACGGCACGACGCTGCGCGCGTGGCTGCGCCTGTGATCAGTCGGCGGCCAACTGGCGCGTCAGCTCGTCCAGCCCGCCCCTGATCAGCGCCCCGTACTCGTCGTCGCCGAGCGCGCCGATCGTGTCCCGGGCCCGCTGCAGGTGCTCGCGGGCGCGGTCGAGGTCCCCGAGCTTGCGGTAGCAGTCGGCCACGTTGAGGTGCAGCGACGGGTAGAGGCCCGCCACGGACAGGGTCACGCCGGCCCGCGCCGCCCGGTCGTCGGTGACGAGGCCGGCGGCGTCCAGCGCGCGCAGGTCCCAGAGCAGCTCCTGCTCGACGTCGTCCTGCACGTCGGCCATCGAATGGGCGAGCACGCACACGTGCAGCGGATCGCCCCGATCACCGCCGACGTCCTCCCAGATCCGCGCGAACAGCTCACGGGCCTCCGCGCGCCGGCCGCGGTGGTGGTGCAGTTCCACGCCTTCGGCGATGCGGGCCATCACAGGTTCGGTGTGCACGGGCCGATCCTCCCGCGGTTCGGCCCGTCGCGGTCGCCCGGCGTGCTTTCATGTCGGCGAAGCCTCCGGAGGACCACCCGTGACACGAGTCGACTCGATGACGTTCGCGCTCCCCCACGCGGATCTGCTGCGCGCGCGGGCGACGGCGGTCGACTTCGACGCGCACCTGCACGGGACGTGCTCGGTCGTGGTCGTCACGAGCGGGTCCGCCCAGATCTGGTCCCACCGCTGGAGCCGGAGCGTCCACGCCGGGGACGTGTTCTTCTTCAACCCGTTCGAGGTGCACTCGGGCCGGACGACCGGCGGCCCCGCGCGGTACGACGTCCTCTACCCGTCCGAGGCGTTCCTCGACACCTGCGCGGGCCCCGCCGGTCCCGGCGAGGTCCGGTCCATCCGCACCGGCGTGGTGACGCGTGGCCGGGCCACCCGTGCGCTGGCCGACGCGGTGTCCGATCCGGCCGCCGGCCACGCGCCGGTCGAGGACGCCCTGCGGCAGGTGCTGCGGGAGTGCCGGTTCACGGTCGAGGCCTCCACGGCGACGCCGTCGTCGATCGTGCGGACGGCGGCCAGGCTCATCGAGGAGAACGGCCCGCGGTCGACCCGCACCGCCGATCTCGCGCGCGAGATCGGGGTCAACCCGAGCCACCTGGCCCGCGCGTTCCGCAGGACGGTCGGCGTCCCGCCGCAGACCTACGCCCGCCAGGTCCGCGTGGCCAGGGCACGGGAGCTCATCTGCGCCGGGGTCGAGCTGGACGACGTGGCGCAGCTGGCGCACTTCGCCGACCAGCCCCACCTCACCCGCGAGTTCAAGAAGGTGTTCGGCGTGCCGCCGGGAGCGCTCTCGCGCGGCGTGGGCCGCTGAACGCACATCCTGTTCAAGACGTGCCGCCGGGCCGTGCCTAGCGTCGAGCTGCCTGAAAGGTGGTCACGATGCCGCACAGCACGAGCAAGCACGCCGGCCGTTTTCCCGACGCCCACGGCTACTACGGGGACTTCGGCGGCAACCACTGGCCCCCGCACCTGGGGCCCGCCCTGGAGGAACTGGCCCGCACCTACGCGGAGCTGAAGTCCTCGCCGCGGTTCCGGCGGGAGCTCGACGAGGTCCGCACCGGCCTGCAGGGCAGACCCACCCCGGTGCACCACCTGCGGAACCTCTCCGAGGAGGTGGGCGGCGCCCGCATCCTCGTCAAGCGCGAGGACCTCAACCACACCGGCGCGCACAAGATCAACCACTGCGTGGGGTTCGCGCTGCTCGCCAGGAGCATGGGCAAGCGCAAGCTCATCGCCGAGACCGGCGCCGGGCAGCACGGTGTGGCGCTCGCCAGCGCCGCCGCCCGGTTCGGGCTGGAGTGCGAGGTGCACATCGGCGCCGCCGACCTCGACAAGGTCAACCCCAACGTGCGCCTCATGCGCCTGCTCGGGGCGCGGGTCGTCGCGGTGTCGGCCGGGCAGTCGACGTTGAAGGAGGCCAGCGACTCGGCGCTGGCCGCCTACTCCGAGCAGCACGGCCACGCCCTCTACGCGATCGGGTCGGCCATCGGGCCGCACCCCTTCCCGATGGTCGTGCGGGACTTCCAGTCGGTCGTCGGGCAGGAGGCCCGTGCGCAGTTCCTCGCGCTCACCGGCGGGGAGCTGCCCGACCACGTCGTCGCGTGCGTCGCCGGCGGGTCGAACGCGCTCGGGATGTACGCGGGGTTCCTGGACGACCCCGGCGTGGCCCTGCACGCCGTCGAACCGCTCGGCAGGAGCGCCGGCGCCGGTCAGCACGCCGCGACGCTGACCTACGGGCGTCCGGGGACCCTGCACGGCGCCGCGTCCGTGGTGCTGCAGGAGGACGACGGCAGGCCGTCCGCGGTGCTGTCGGTCGCCTCGGGCCTCGCCTACCCCGGCGTGGGCCCCGAGATGGCCATGCTGAGCCGGTCGGGCCGGGTGGCGGTGGCCGCGGTGCCCGACGAGGAGGCGGTGGCCACGTTCCTGCGCGTCGCGCGGTCGGAGGGGATCGTGCCGGCGCTCGAGAGCGCGCACGCCCTCGCGTTCGCGATCCGCCTGGCGGCGCAGCGGCCGCCGTCCGAGCGCGTCCTGGTCAACCTGTCCGGACGCGGGGACAAGGACGTGGACTTCGTCCTGGCCTCGGTGGCGTGAGCACGCTCACCCCGGCCGGCCGGCCGCCGCCACCGCCTCGGCTGTGGCGGCGAGGCGGGCGGCAGCCCGCTCCGGTCCCCGGCACCAGTGCGCGCCACCACCAGAGCCCCGCCGGAATGGCAACGTGGCGCCGTTCTGCGTGACTGCCCCGTCTCCCCTGCCGTCGGACGACTGACCGTCTCTTACGCCATCGTCCCTGGTCAGCGTTATCCGTTTGACGGAGTGAGCACTCACTCCGCATCATCGGCGGCATGACACCAGCATCCGAAGCCCGGCGAAGAGCGCCGGGCATGAGCGCCGAGGACCGGCGCGCCATGATCGTGCACGCCGTGCTGCCGCTCCTCGTCGAGCACGGCGCGAACGTGACCAGCAGCCAGATCGCCCGCGCCGCCGGAATCGGCGAGGGCACCGTCTTCCGCGCGTTCAAGGACAAGGACGAGCTCTTCGACGCCTGCACGGCCGAGGCGCTGCGGCCCGACCACGTGCTCGACGCGATCGCCGAGATCCCCCTCGACCAGCCGCTGGAGGACCGGCTCGCCGAGGCCGCCGAGGCGCTCGGCGCGCACCTGGAGCGGATGGGCGCGCTGATGAGCGCCCTGCACGCGTCCGGCCGCGTCCGGCACCGCGACCCCGCGAAGCGCCACCGGCGGCGGGAGTCCGTGGACGCCATCCGCGGGGCGATCGTCGAGCTGTTCGTGCCGGAGCGGGACGCGCTGCGGCTGCCGCCCGAGCAGCTCGCCACTCTCTTCCTCACCCTGCTGTTCGGCGGCCGCCGAATGGCTTCGGACGACGCGCCCGGAACGCGCCAGATGGTCGACTTCTTCCTGCACGGCGCCGTGGAGGCCGGATGATGCCGGGCGGCGTGGAGTTCGCGCTCGGGCGGCGCGGGCGGCGGCGCCGGCCCACCACGGTGCCGGACAGCGGGCTCACCGGGCCCGTCGACATCCCCGAGCCGAAGCAGGACGACGAGCCCAAGGACCTGAGGTCACGGCTGAAGCGCGTGCGGACGTCCGTGGTCGGCACGGTCCGCGGGCTGCCCAAGGTCGCCAGGCTCACGTGGCAGGCCAGCAGGGTCCTGACCGTCGTGCTCGCGCTCATCACCGTCCTTTCCGGACTGCTGCCGACCGTGACCGCCTACGTCGCGAAGCTGCTGCTGGACTCCGTCGTCGCGGCGATCCAGCACACCGGCACCACCGGCGACATCGCCCGGGTCGCGCTGCTGCAGTTCGGCGTGCTCGTGGCGACGGCGGTGAGCAGCGCGCTGACGTCGATCGCGCAGTCGCTGCTGCAGGAGCGGATGACGCTGACCATCCGCCACCGGGTGATGGCGCACGCCAGCGACCTGCACCTCGCCTACTTCGAGGGCTCCGCGTCCTACGACATGCTGCGCCAGGCGGCGCAGGAGGCGCCGACCCGGCCGCTGTCGATGATGAACTCCGCACTGGGACTGGTGCGGACGCTGATCACGTTCGGCAGCATGGTCGCGCTGCTCGTGTCGATCAGCCCGCTGCTCGCGCTCGTGGCGCTGGTGGCGCCGATCCCCGCGTTCATCTCGCAGTCGAAGTACGGCACGCGCGCGTTCTGGCTCACGTTCATGATGTCGCCGATCAAGCGCAGGATGGATTATCTGTCCTCTTTGGTCACGACGGACACCTACGCCAAGGAGACGAAGCTGTTCGGGCTCGGCCCGTACTTCGTCGACCGGTTCCGCCGGCTCGGCACCGTCTCCTACGAGCGGCAGCGCAAGCTCACGGTCAACCGCAACGTCAGCTCGACGTCCTGGGGGCTGCTGAGCACGTTCGCCGGCTCGGCGATCACGCTCTACATCGCGCTGGAAGCGGTCGGCGGACGCCTCACCCTCGGCGACCTCGCGCTCTACACGGCCGCGGCGGCCTCCGTGCAGACGTCGGTGTCCGGGCTCTTCACCGCCTTCTCCGGCATGTACGAGAACAACCTCTACCTCGACACGCTCTACCGGTTCCTCGACACGAAGCCGGAGATCACCGCACCGCCCTCGCCGCGGCCGATGCCGTCCACAGTGGAGGGACACATCGAGTTCGACTCGGTGACGTTCGCCTACCCCGGCGCCGACGAGCCCGCGCTCGACGACGTCAGCTTCGAGATCCGGCCCGGCGAGACGGTGGCGGTGGTCGGTCGCAACGGCGCGGGCAAGTCGACGTTGTTCAAGCTGCTGTGCCGCCTCTACGACCCGACCGGCGGGCGCATCCTGCTCGACGGCGTCGACGTCCGCGAGTACGACCCGGCCGAGCTGCGCACGCGGATCAGCGCGATGTTCCAGGACTACGTGACCTACCAGGGCACGGCCGCGGAGAACATCGGCCTCGGCGACCTCGCGCGGCTCGAGGACCGGGCGCACGTCGAGGACTCGGCCCGCCGCGCCGGTGCCGACGAGCGGATCGCCCGGCTGCCGCAGGGCTACGACAGCCCGCTCGGCCGCTGGTTCGACCAGGGGGTGAGCCTGTCCGGCGGCGAGTGGCAGAAGATCGCGCTGGCCAGGGCGTTCCACCGGGAGGCGCCGATCCTGGTGCTCGACGAACCGACGTCGGCGCTGGACGCGCGGGCCGAGCACGACCTGTTCGCCCGGCTGCGCGAGCTGTCCGAGGGCCGCACGACCCTCTACATCTCGCACCGGTTCTCCACCGTGCGGCAGGCGGAGCGGATCCTGCTGCTGGAGCACGGGAAGGTGGCCGAGTACGGGACGCACGAGGAGCTGATGGCGGCCGGGGCCGGGTACGCGGACCTCTTCACGCTGCAGGCGCAGGCATACCTGGACGAGGTGCCGGGCGGGGACGGGCGATGAGTTCCGGTCCCGCGGGTGGTCTCCAGAGGCGTCCACGTCCCGCACGTGTCCGGAGGAACCTGTGAAACTTGCTGCTCACCTCGGGTGGTGTCACGAACCCGAGCATCCGCTCGGCGCTCGTCGGCCTGCTCGGCAAACCGATCTCCGAGTGCCACGCCCTGTGCGTGCCGACGGCCCAGTGGGGCCACCCGATGTGCGGCCCGGCGTCGGTGCGGGGGTTCGTGGCGGCCGAGCCGGGGTGGCGGCACTTCTCGGGCCTCGGCTGGGCCTCGCTCGGCGTCCTCGAACTCACCGCGCTGCCCAGCAGCGGCTCCGCGCGGTGCGCCGACTGGGTCCGGGAGGCCGACGCGCTGCTGGTCGACGGCGGCGACGCGACGTACCTGTGCCACTGGCTGCGCGAGTCCGGGCTGGCGGACCTGCTGCCGTCGCTGACCGGCACGGTGTGGGTCGGGGTGAGCGCCGGGAGCATGGTGCTGACGCCCCGGATCGGGACGTACTTCGTGGAGTGGCCGTCCGCGCCGGACGACCGCGGGCTGGGAGTCGTCGACTTCTCGATCTTCCCGCACCTGAACGCCTTTCCCACGAACACCCCGGCCGACGCGCGGCGGTGGGCCGCCACCCTCGACGGCCCGGCCTACGCCATCGACGAGCAGACCGCCATCAAGGTCGTCGGCGGGACCGTCGAGGTCGTGTCCGAGGGGCAGTGGACGACGTTCGGGATGTGAGGCTCACAGGGGGACGGCCACCAGGACGTCGTCGAGCCCGGCGAGGGGCCACGCCACCACCAGGCGGAGCTGGTCGCCGGGCGGGCGGTCGAAGGTGAACTCCTGCACGCACGAGAACGACCGGTCGCCCCCGGACGACTGCCGTTCGCTCGCCCTGACCCACACGGCCTCCTGCCCGCGGAGCACGGCCACGGAGGCACCCGGCCCCCTCGCCCGGACCCACGCGGGGTCGTCCAGCGGACCGGGGACCGCCCGCTCGGCGCCGAACGCGCGCACGTTGATCTCAGCCGCGAGGTCGCCCCGCACGATGCTGAGCAGGTCCATCGACAACACCGGACCCGCCGCCGTCAGCCGCGACAGCACCACCGCGCGGTCGTCGCGGCGGTGCAGCACGCGGGGTGCCGTGACGGACGTGCCCGCTTCGAGCGCCGTTGGCTCGGCGAAGCCGTCCGCGCGGTGGGTGAGCCCGGCCGGTACCGGGCGGACGTCGGTCGGTGCCCGCCAGATCGAGGTGACGCCGCGCTCGACGGCGGCGCGGCCGGGCAGCGGCAGGCGCACGACGGTCTCCGGGAACCCGATCTCCGGCCAGGCGAGCACGAGCGCCATCTCGTCGAACACCGGCGGGAACCGGAACGTCACGCGGTGGGAGGGAGCGACCGCGGTGCCGTCGCGCGACCTCGAGGAGACCGGGTACTGCCAGTGCGCGCGGCCGGTCTCGTCGAGCCGGCCGACGCGCAGGTCGAGGCCTTCGTCGTACTGCGGCAGCAACCGGCGCGGCGCCGGCACGACCGCGGGGCCGTCGCCCCGCCGTGCGTCCGCCGTGCTCCGGCCGAGCGGGCGGCGGGCGAGGAGCTCGATCTCCAGCCCCGGCAGTCCGGACACGGCGTGCACGACGCCGACGGTCAGTTCCGGCCGGCGCACGAGCAGGCCGCCGGGATGGGCGACCACCCCCAGCACCTCCGTCGTGTACACCACCTCACCATCCCACGGTCGGTGTGCGCGTCCAACGCGTCATCTGGCCCACGGTTCGTTGGTCCACGGGAGGGTGTAGCGCCCGTTGGCGAGCGAACGCGCGTGGTCCAGCGCGTCTTCCCGCGTGGCATTGGGGTTGTTGTCGATCCAGTTCTTCCAGTTCGCGTTGTACCCGTTCTTGTGAATCTGGCCGTGCGTGGTGTCGTCGACCCAGGAGCACCACTTCGGGTCGGCGGTGTCGATGCCGAACCGCTCGCGGAACTCCCGGTGCCACTCGACGGGGAACGGGTGGTGCGCGTGGTACTTCCGGCCGTCGCCGGGCGGCGGGCCGTGCACGGCCTCGCACTGCGCGCGGTAGTCGACGCCGCGCTCGTAGTCGCGCTTGTAGAGCTTCTCGAGGGTGCGGCGGTGCTCGGCGTCGCGCTTGAGCAGCTCGCGCTCCCTTTCGAGGAACTCCTTCTCGTTGCGGCGCTGCAGGGTCTGTTGTGGAGGGTCGAAGACCCCGGGCTTGCGCCCACCCGGTCGCGGTGGGGTGGCCGGGGGTGGGTTCGACGGCGGCGGGGCGGGCAGTCCGGTGGCCGGGGGTTTCGGCGGCGTCTGCGTCCCGCCACGGCCACCGCCACCGCCTCCCCCGCCACCACCGGCGCAGCCGCCGGCGATCGGGTCGGGGACGTGCACCTCACCGGGCATCGGCTTCTGGCCCAGCGGCCCGCAGTTCATCGCGAGCCGCGCTCCGCGCACACCGGCCGGCGCGACCGCCGTGCCGCCGGAGTCCAGCAGCGACTCGACGTTGCTCATCGACTGGCGCACCTCGTCCTCGGCGCGCAGGATCGGCGCGCGGGAGGCCTCGACGAGCCCGGACGCCCGCGCCAGCACGTGCGGGGTGATCCCGCCCTCGGCCGCCGACGCCGTCCGCACGTACGAGATCAGCCGCCGCACGAGGGCCGCGAGCTCGTCGCCCGCCCTGCGCCGGGCACCGGCGACCACCTCGCCCATGGTGCCCGCGAGCGTGCCGATCATCGACGACAGCGCGGCCGTCTCCCGCAACGCCCCCGCGACCTCCGCGGCCCGGTCGCGGTAGCGCGTCCCGGACTCCCCCCGCCACGTGGCGGTGCCGGTCCCGGCGGTGCTGCCGAGGCGCTGCCCGGCCTGGCCGACGGACTCGCCCACCCGGCGCCAGGTGTCGGCGAACGCCTGGACCGCCGCGGCGTCACCGGCCAGCCGGTCGACCACGTCCTGCAGGTCTGCGACCTCCGGGGCGAGCGCGCCGAGGCCGGCCGCGCCCAGCTCGTCGATCGGCCGCGTGCTCACGCCGAGACCGGTCAGTCCCCCGCCGGCGGACAGCGCGCCGGCGACCCAGCCGCACCCGGTGACGGCGTCGCACACGCCCGCCACGGCGCTCTCGTTCCCGAGGCCCGCGGTGATCATCGGAATCCCCCTCCCGCCACGCGCAGTGCTTCTGCCACCGCGGTTTCCTGCCGGTCGAACTCGGCGGCCGACGCGCGCACCTTCGCCGCCTCGGCCTCCAGGCAGTCCACGGCCAGCCGCAGCGTCTCCTCCCCCGCGCTCGCCAGCGCGCCGAGCAGTGCGGCGAACTCCCGGCCGGTCTGCCCGTAGGCCCCGGCGGTGATGCGCTGCCCGGCCGCGAGCGCGGCGGCCGAGCGCAGCTCGTCGGACAGCCGGAGTACACCGGTCGAGTGCGCGGTGAGTGCTTCCACGACGACCTCGAACGACTCGCCCATCAGGCCCCGTCCTCCTCCATCACGGTCCGGCCGTCCCAGTCGTCGTCGACCCGGTCCGGCGGTCGCGGCCGCCGCGGTGCGCGGGGCTGCTGCTCGGCCCGTGGCGGTGGTGCGGGAAAGCGCTTCCTGGCGTCGGCCACCACGAGCGCCGCGCCGGGATCACCCGGCCCGACGGTCTCGACGAGAACCCGTCCCAGCAGGTCCGGGATCCGGGCCTGCGCCCGCGCGACGCAGTCGAGGACCTGCGCCGCCACCGCGCCCAGCGGGGGCCTCGGCTGCCCGCGGTCCTGCAGCACCAGTCCGGTCAGCACCCCGGAGGCCGCGACGGTGACCCGCACGGTCCCGTCCCGCGACGACTCCGTCACGGACATCCGGCCGATCCTGTCGTCGAGCTCGTCCCACTTCGCTCTTCCGGGCACAGCGCCTCCCTCGGGGCGGGAACACGGGCAGCAGCGAGGACACGCGACCGGACGCGGGAGCGTTCAGCAGAACCGGCCTCCCGCCGGCGAAATGCTCCGGTCAGGCGCGCACGCGCCGCCGGGCAGGCGATCCGCCGCGGTGTGACGCTTGCCAACCTCTGGTACTTCCTCCTTGTGAAATACCGCCGACCGTCCTACCGTCGAGGACGTCCCCGACCGGCCGAGGAGAAGACGCCCCGTGAAGGTGACCGCGCACGCCGCACCGTCCACACCGGACTCGCGTTGACCGGCGGGCGCCTGCTCGCCGTGCTGCTCGTCAACTCGGTGCTGGCGCAGGTCGTCACGTTCGTGCTGCGGCCCGCCGTGACCTACCGGGCGATCGAGCTCGACGTCCCCGGCGGCTGGCTGGGCGCGCTCGCCGCGTCGTTCGCGGTCGTCCCGCTGCTGCTCGCCGTGCCCTCCGGGCAGGCCACCGACCGGTTCGGCGAACGGTGGGTGATGATCGCGGGAGGCCTGCTGATGACCGCCTCCGCGCTGGTGCTGCTGCTCGCCGGCTCGACCCCGGCCGGGCTCGCCGCCGGAACCGTCGTCCTCGGCACGGGACACCTGCTCTGCATCGTCGCGCAGCAGGCCGCCGTCGCCAACATCGCACCGCCGGACCGCTTCGACACCGCCTTCGGCCACTACACCTTCGCCGCGTCCCTCGGCCAGGCCGCCGGGCCGGGCCTGATCATCCTGGCGGGCGGCGGGCGGGCGGTCCCCGACACCGGCCTGCTGTTCGCCGGCTGCATCGGCATCGGCGTCGCGCTCACGTTCAACGCCCTGCTCCTGCGCATGCCCGCGCGACCGGCCGGGACGCGCGAGCAGGAGAACGGCGGGATGCGGTCACTGGTGCGGCTGCCGGGTCTCGCCAGGGCGCTGCTGGTGAGCTGCGTCGTGCTCGCGGCCGTCGACGTCACCCTGGTCTACCTGCCCGCGCTGGGCACCGACCGCGGCCTCACGGCGGGGTTCGTCGGCCTGCTGCTGACCCTGCGCGCGATCGCGTCGATGACCTCCCGGTTCTTCCTGGGGCACCTGGTCGCGCGGATGGGCCGCCAGCGGCTGATGGTCGCCACGACCGTGCTGTCGGCGGTGTCGATGGCCGCTCTCGCGCTGCCGCTCCCCGCCGCCGCGATGGCCTGCCTGGTGGTCCTGCTGGGTCTCGGCCTCGGGGTCGGCCAGCCGCTCACCATGGCGTGGCTCGCGACCTCCACGCCACCGGGGCTGCGCGGCCGCGCCATGTCGCTGCGCCTCACCGGCAACCGGCTGGGCCAGGTCGTGCTGCCCAGCGCGGTGGGCGCCCTCGCCGTCACCGCCGGGGCCGCCGGTGTGCTG
>NZ_JBHXCW010000168.1:0-17505 GCF_042725365.1 Lentzea sp. NPDC060358
CTCCCGGACGATCACTCCCGCATCCCGATCGTGTCGATCGGCTTGTCGCGCAACGACATCCGCGTCGGGATCGCGATCGACACCACCCCGAGCACCGCGGCGCCCGCCAGCGTGCCCAGGTAGGCGGTGACCGAGCCGGCCGGCACCGGGCTGCCGGTCATGCCGATCGCCAGCAGCACCAGGGGAACCGCGGCCACCAGCGTGCCGAACACGGCCGCGAGCGCGACGGTCAGCACCGCCTCCGCGCGCATCATCGCGACCACCTGGCGGCGTCCCGTGCCGACGAGGCGCAGCAGCGCGAACTCGCGGCGCCGTGCGGCGGTGGACATCACGAGCGTGTTCGACACCGAGATCGCGACGTAGCCGAGGATCACGCCGACGGCGATCAGGTTGAGCAGGAACTGGGTCCGCTCGTCGCCGCGCTCCTGCGCCGACACCTCCCCCGCCACCCGGACTCCCGGGTACCGGGCCACCAGCTCCCGCAGGGCGGACGCGTCGCCCGACTTCACGAGCACCGCGCTGTCCATGCCCGCCGCCGTGTGGGCGCGGGCGTCGGCGGCCGACAGGACGTAGTCGCCGAACGCGAGGTCGTTGCGGTAGGTCGCGACGACGCGCAGCTTGCCCGGCCGGCCGTCGGCGAACCAGAACTCGACCGTGTCGCCCACCTTCTTGTTCTCCCACGACGCGTGGTCGGCACCGAGCGCCACCGTGCCGGGGGTGAGGTCGGCGAGGCTGCCCGTCTGAACGCCGAGGTCGACCGCGGCACCGGCTTCGGCGTCGAGCCCGTTCGCGGGCCGGGCCTGCACCTGGACGCTGTCGCTGCTCCTGGTCTCGGTGATCACCTGCGTGCGCACCAGCGACGTCGCGGTGGCACCGGTGCGGCGCACCGCCCCGACGACCTCCGGTGACACCCCCGTCACCCCGGTGACCACGTGGTCGGCGGTGATCGACCGGGTCGTCTCCTGCCGCACGGCGGCGGTGAAGGTGGTCTGGCTGTAGAAGTTCACGACGAAGAACCCGATCGCGAGCATCAGCGGCGTCACGGCCGCGGCCAGCCTGCGGGAGTTCTTCACGACGTTCGCGGACGCCAGGTAGCCGCTCGGCCCGGTGCGGCCGATCACCGGCGCGACCAGCCGCACCGCGCCGCCGACGACCCGCGGGCCGGCCAGCGCGAGACCGATGATCAGCACCAGCGCCGCCATGACCGAGGTGGCCGCGGCGTTCTGGCCGCGCACGAACAGGGGCGTCACCGTCGCGCCGAGCCCGAGGACGATCAGCGCCCCGCCGAACGCCAGGCGGACCTTGCCGACGTCGCGGCGTTGCACGGCCGCCTCGCCCAGCGCCTCGACGGGGTTGATCGACGACGGCCGCCGCGACGCGCTCCACGCCGCGATCCGGGCCGCGGCGACGCCGATCACCAGTGCCGCGGCCAGGGGGATCGGGCCGATCGACAACGCGAAGTCGTCCGGCACCACGCCGATGTCCGCGAACGCGGCGCGCAGCCCGAGGCTCACGGCGATGCCGAGCAGGCTGCCTAGCACGCCCGCGACCAGCGCGACCACCGTCGTCTCGACGCCGATGAGCCTGCGGACCTGCCGCGGCGTGGCGCCGACGGCCCGCAGCAGCGCGAACTCGCGGCGGCGCTGCTCGACGGCCAGCGCGAGGGTGCTGGCCACCACGAAGATCGCGACGAGCACCGCGTACCCGCCGAACGAGCCGGAGAGGATCGTGAGGATCGACTTCGTCCTGCCGACGTCCTCGAACTCGGCCGCGCTGCGGTCGGCGCCCTCGGACACCTCGACGTGGTCGTCCCGCAGCGCCTCCTCCAGCCGGGACGCGAGGTCGCGCGTCCCCGGTTCGGCCAGCACGCCGACGGCGGTGAGCTGACCGGGCCGTCCGGCGAGGGCGTCCGCCTGGGCGGTGCCGAAGAACAGCGCCGCCTGCCGGTCCCCCGCCGCCTCGGCGACACCGGAGACGCGGTAGGCGACCGGCACCGACCGGGTCATGACCCGGATCTCGTCGCCCGGCTTCGCACCCGACCGCGCCGCGAGCCCGGCGTCGAGGACGACCTCGCCGTCCTTCGGGGCGTCGCCCTCCTTGAGCGCGTAGGGGGCGAGCACGGCCGACTCCCAGTTGTGGCCGAAGGAGGGCTTGTCCGCGAGCGGCTGCCCGTCCGGCCCGACGACCACGGCCGGGAAGGTCTGCTCGGCCACCGCGGCCCGCACCCCGGGCACCGAGGCGATCTTGGCGGTGAGCGAGGCGGGCACGGCCGGTTGCTCGGCGGCGTACTCGAACTCGATCGACTCGGCGTCGGGCGGCTGCACGGTCCGGTCGGCGGTGACGACCACGTCGGCGGCGGCGTAGCGCTGGGTCGGCACGCCGCCGCGGAAGCCGGACTCCATGAGGATGCCGCAGGCGGCGACGAGCGCGGTGCCGCAGAGGACGGCGACGAAGGCGCCGACGAACCCGCTGGTGCGGGACTTGACGGTCTGCCAGGCGAGGGTCAGCACCGCTCACCACTCCCCGAGGTGCGTCATGCGGTCGGCGACCTTCTCCGGTGTCGGCGAGACCAGTTCGCCCGCGAGCCTGCCGTCGGCGAGGAACAGCACGCTGTGCGCCGCCGAAGCCGCGACCGGGTCGTGCGTCACCATCAGCACGGTCTGGCCCATCTCGTCGACGATCGACCGGAGCAGCCCCAGCACCTGGTGGGCCGTGCGCGAGTCCAGGGCGCCGGTCGGTTCGTCGGCCAGGACGACCTCGGGCCGCGCCACCAGGGCGCGGGCGATCGCCACGCGTTGCTGCTGGCCGCCCGACAGCTCGGCCGGGTGCCGGGAGAGCCGGCCGTCGAGCCCGACCCGTGCGACGACCTCGCGCAGCCACCCCGTGTCGGCCTTGCGGCCCGCGAGGCGCAGCGGGAGCGTGATGTTCTGCTCGACGGTGAGCGACGGCAGCAGGTTGTAGGCCTGGAAGACGAACCCGATCCGGTCGCGCCGCACCTGCGTGAGCGCGGCCTCCTTGAGGCCGCCGAGGTCGGTGTCGCCGAGCAGCGCGCGCCCGGAGGTCGGCCGGTCCATGCCCGACGCGCAGTGCAGGAACGTGCTCTTGCCCGAGCCGGACGGGCCCATCACCGCGGTGAAGGTGCCGCGCCGGATGCCGACGGTGACCTCGTCCAACGCCGTGACGGCACCGTCTCCCGAGCCGTACACCTTCCGCACCGCCTGCAGCGACAGCGCGTCTGCCCTCATCACGTTCTCCTTGCCTCGCAACGTTTTCCGTGGAAGAACGTAATTTCCGGCACGGCGCGCGACGATCACGCAGACTGCCCGGACGGAGGTGGAGCCTGCTCCACCCGAGTGAGCCGTTCGTCGAGACGGACAGATCCGACGGGTCAGATTCGTCGGCCCGGACGAGGTGTCGGCCCCTGCCCCGGACCTAGGTTTCCGGGTGACCGGAGTCACGTCGACGTGGATGAGGCGCGCGGATGTCCAAGCTCAACGAGATCAGCGACTGGCTGCAGGAGAACCTGCCGCGACTGGTGGCCGAACACGGCGTGGTGGGCGCGAGCGCCGCCGTCACGGTGGGCGACGACGTCGTCGAGGCGGCCGCGGGGGTGCTGAACAGGAACACCGGCGTCGAGGCGACCACCGACTCCGTGTTCCAGATCGGCTCGATCACCAAGGTCTGGACGGCGACGCTGGTGATGCAGCTCGCCGACGAGGGCCTGCTGGACGTCGACGCCCCGGTGCGCGCCTACCTGCCCGACTTCCGCGTCGCCGACGAGGACGCCTCCGCCGCCATCACGGTCCGGCAGCTGCTCAACCACACCGCGGGCTTCGAGGGCGACCTCTTCACCGACACCGGCCGCGGCGACGACTGCGTGGAGAAGTACGTGGCCACGCTGCACGACACGCCGCAGCTGTTCCCGCCCGGCGAGATGTTCAGCTACAACAACGCCGGCTACTGCGTGCTCGGCCGGATCGTCGAGGTGCTGCGCGGCAAGCAGTACGACCGCTGCCTGCGCGAGCACCTGTTCGCGAAGCTCGGCCTCACCCACGCCGCCACCAGCGCGGACGAGGCGATCCTGTTCCGCGCCGCCGCCGGGCACCTCACCCACGACGAGGCGGCCGGGCCGCAGCTCGCGCCGGTCTGGTCGCTCGTGCGGTCGAACGCGCCGGCCGGGTCGGTGCTCGCGATGAGCGCGAGCGACCTGCTGGAGTTCGCGCGGATGCACATGAACGACGGCGCCGGGGTGCTGTCGCCGGAGTCCGCGCGCGCCATGCGCGAGGTCCAGGTCCACGTCCCCGACCTCGCGCTGATGGGCGACGCGTGGGGCCTGGGCTGGGAGATGTTCCACCACCCGCAGGGCACGGTCATCGGCCACGACGGCAGCACGATCGGCCAGAACGCGTTCCTGCGCCTGGTGCCGGAGCAGGGCGTCGCGATCGCGCTGCTCACCAACGGCGGCAACACCTTCGACCTCTACCAGGCGGTGTTCCGGCACGTGCTGCGCGAGCTCACCGGCATCGAGCTGGGCGCACTGCCCGCGCCCGCCGCGGAGCCCGAACCCGTCGACGGCTCGCGGTTCACCGGCGTGTACGTGTCGTCGGTCGCCGAGCGCGTGATCACGCAGGACGACGACGGCCGGATCTGGATGGACCTGGTGCCCAAGGGGATCATGGCCGAGGTCAGCCCCGAGTCCGCCGGCCGGACCGAGCTCGTGCCGTGGCGCAACGACACCCTCGTCGCCGCCGAGCCGGTGCACGGCATCCACATGCCGCACGCGTTCGTCGGCGACGACGGGCACGGGCACGCGCTCTACCTGCACACCGGCCGCGCGGACCGCCGGGTGGCGCGATGACCGCGCTCCCGCAGACCTCCGCGGACGTGGGCGCCGAGGGGTTCGTCCACGCCCGCGGAGCCGGTCGTAGGTCCACAGTGGACTTCGACCGCACGACTTCCTCGACACCGAGGGACATCACCACCCCGCTGAACCCCGCCGACGCGGTGATCGGCCGCGCCGGACGCCTCGCCGCCGACCACCTCCGGAGCCCATCATGAAGCGTGCGGTAGCCCTCCTCGGTGCCGTCGTCCTGACCACCACCGCCTGCGGGACCCAGGGGACCTCCGGGTCCGGCGACCAGGCCCTGGCCGACGGCAAGACGTTCACCATGTCGATCGGCACGGACCCGGGCAGCCTGGACCCCGCCCTCACGGTCCTGTCCGCGGCCCGCGCGGTCGACCGGTTCCTCTACGCGAGCCTCATCGAGCGCACCCCGGAGGGCGAGATCGTCTCCGGGCTCGCCGAGAAGTGGGAGGCGACGACCACCACGGCGACGTTCACCCTGCGCCAGGGCATCACCTGCACCGACGGCTCACCGCTCACCGCGAAGGACGTCGCCGCGAACATCACGTTCGCCGGCGACCCGGCGAGCAAGTCGGCGCTCACCGGGCTCCAGGTCCCGGCGGGCACCACGGCGACCGCGGACGACGCGGCCCGCACCGTCACCGTCACGAGCGGCGCGCCGGACGCGTTCCTGCTGACCAACATCGGCACGCTGCCGATCGTGTGCGCCAAGGGCATGGCCGACCGGTCGCTGCTCGCGAAGGGCGAGCACGGCACCGGCATGTTCAAGATCACCGAGATCGTGCCGAACGACCGGTACACGATGGAGCGCCGCAAGGACTTCGCGTGGGGCCCCGGCGACTGGCAGCAGAACCAGCCCGGCCTGCCGGACAAGGTCGTGTTCCGGGTGATCCAGAACGAGACGACCGCGGTCAACCTGCTGCTGCAGGGCCAGCTCACCGCCGCCCAGATCGTGGGCCCCGACCAGGAACGCCTGCTGGCGCAGAAGGTCGACCACGTCGACGGCGCGACGCCGCTCGGGACGCTCACGTTCAACCAGGCCGACGGCCACCCCGGCAAGGACCCCGCGGTGCGCAAGGCGCTCGTGCAGGGCCTCGACCTGAACCAGGTCGGCAAGGTCCTCACCAACGGCAAGGGCAAGCCGTCGCAGAGCCTCGTGACGGTCCAGCCGCGGCCGTGCACCGGCGACAACGTGGGCCCGAACCTGCCGAAGTTCGACAAGGGCGCGGCGACGTCGGCGCTCGACGCGGCGGGCTGGAAGGCGGGTGCCGACGGCACGCGGGCCAAGGACGGCAAGCAGCTGACCGTGAAGCTGCTCCAGCCCACCGTCGCCGGCCCGACGCTCACCTCGACCGCCGAGCTGATCCAGCAGACGTGGCAGGGCATCGGCGTGAAGGTGGAGATCGCGCCGGTCGACTCGGCCGGCATCAACCAGGCGCTGTTCGACACCGGCGCGTGGGACGCGTCGATGGTGCCGCTCACCCTGTCGCTGCCGAGCCAGCTCACCCCGTTCGCGTCCGGCACGCTGCCGCCCGACGGCGTGAACTTCGCCCACATCGCCAACGCCGAGTTCGAAGCGCAGTCGAAGGAAGCCGCCACCAAGGCGGGCAAGGACGGCTGCGACAACTGGAACAGGGCCGAGGCCGCGCTCGTGAAGGACGCGAGCTTCATCCCGTATTACGACTCGGTGCTGCCCGTGTTCGTGAAGGGCGCGAAGTTCACGATCAGCGACAGCGTCGACCCGACGGCGATCCGGATGCTCGCGTCATGATCAAGGTGCAGCGGCGGGCGGAGGGCGGCAGCACCTGGCTGCCCTTCGCCCGGCGCCGGGCCGTGCGGTTCGTGGTCTCGCTGTGGGTGCTCGTCACCGCGGCGTTCCTGATGATCCACCTGATCCCCGGCGACCCCGTCCGCGAGTCGCTCGGGCTCGCGGCTCCCCCGGACCTCGTCGCCTCCCGGCGCGCGGCGCTGGGGCTCGACGACCCGTTGCCCGTGCAGTACTGGCGTTACCTCACCGGCCTGTTCCGCGGTGACCTCGGCACGTCGCTGACCGCCGGCACCCCGGTGTCGGACCTGATCGGCGACCGGCTGCCCGCGACCGTGCAGCTCGCGGTGCTCGCGTTCCTGTTCGTCGTCGTCGTCGCGGTGCCGGTCGGCGTCGTGATGGCGATCGTCACCAAGGGCGGCCGCCGCCGCGGCGGCGAACTCGCGTTCACCTCCTCGAGCGTGGTGCTCGCGGCGATCCCGGAGTTCCTGCTCGCGGTGGGGCTCGTGAGCTTCTTCGCCGTGACGCTGAACCTGTTCCCCGTGGCGGGCAACGACGCGCCCGGCTCGTGGGTGCTGCCGGTGCTGGCGCTCGCGATCGGACCGGCCGCGGTGCTGGCGCGGATCGTGCGCGTCGAGCTGCTCTCCGTGCTGGGCAACGACTTCGTGCGGACCGCGCGGGCGAAGCGGCTGCCGGCCCGGCTCGTGTACCTGCGGCACGCGCTGCCCAACGCCGTGACGGCGACCCTGACCCTCGGCGGCATGCTGCTCGCGTCGCTCGTCGCCGGGACCGTGCTGGTGGAGAACGTGTTCGCGTGGCCGGGACTGGGGTCGACGATCGTCGGCTCGATCCAGCAGAAGGACTACCCGACCGTGCAGGGAATCGTGCTCGTCTACGGCGCCGGTGTGCTGCTGGTGAACCTCGTCGTGGACGTCGCGCTCGCGCTGCTCGACCCCCGTTCGACGATCAGGGAGGCCTGATGCGCGCCGCACTCCGCTCCCCCGTGGGCCTGGCGTCGGCCGTGCTCCTCGCGCTGCTGGTCCTGCTCGCGGTGTTCGCCCCCGTGCTGTGGGGCGACCGCGCCGCCGCGATCGACACCGACGCGTTGCAGCAGGGCCCGTCCGCGGACCACCTGCTCGGCACCGACCTGCTCGGCCGCGACATCTTCTACCGCGTCCTCGTCGCCACCCGGCTGACGATCGGGCTGGCGCTGCTCGCGACGCTGATCGGCGTGACGACCGGCCTGGTGCTGGGGTCGGTGCCGTCGGTGCTGCCGCGGTGGGCGGCGCGGGTCGTCACCTCCGCGGTGAACATCGCCGTGGCGTTCCCCGGTCTGCTGCTGGCGCTGTTCTTCGCCGTCATCTTCGGCACCGGCACGATCGGCGCGGTGCTCGCCATCGCGTTCGCGATCGCGCCGTCGTTCGCGCGCCTGACCCAGACGCTGACCGCGGCGGTCAGCGGACGCGACTTCATCAAGGCCGCCAGGGTGTGCGGCGTCGGCCGGTTCCGGTTGCTGGTGCGGCACGTCCTGCCGAACATCGCCGAGCCGCTCGTGATCAACGCGACCCTGGCGGCGGGGTCCGCGCTGACCGCGTTCGCCGGCCTGTCGTTCCTCGGCATCGGCGTGCAGGCGCCGTCCTACGACTGGGGCCGGCTGCTCGGCGAGGGCCTGCAGCGGATCTACGTCTCCCCCGCGCCCGCGCTGGGCCCGGCCGTCGCCGTGGTGCTCGCCGGGCTCGCGTTCAACCTCTTCGGCGAGGCGGCCGCGGCGGCCGCCGGCGGCCGGCAGCAGGTGCGCGGACGCGCGGTGGCGCGCCACGAGTCCACTGAGGGCTTCGAGGGCGAGGGCCTGCTGACCGTGCGGAACCTGCACGTGTCGTTCCCCGGTGGCGTCACGCCGGTGCGCGGGGTCTCGTTCACCGTCCACGACGGGGAGATGATCGGCGTCGTCGGCGAGTCCGGCTCCGGCAAGAGCCTCACGGCGCTGGCCGTGTCGCGCCTGATCGAGCACCCCGGCCACGTGACGGCCGACCAGCTCGACTTCGACGGCAAGCCGTTGCGCGCCACCCCGGACCGCGAGCTGGGCACGAAGCTCGCGATGGTGTTCCAGGACCCGATGACGTCGTTCAACCCCACGCGCCGCATCGGCAGCCAGATCGCCGAGGTGTCCGAGGTGCACCAGGGCATGTCGCGCAGGCAGGCCGTCGCGAAGGCGGTCGACCGGCTGCGCGCCGTGCGGATCCCGGAGCCCGAGCGGCGCGTGAAGCAGTACCCGCACGAGTTCTCCGGCGGCATGCGGCAGCGCGCGATGATCGCGATGGGCCTGATGGGCGAGCCGCGCCTGGTGATCGCCGACGAGCCGACCACGGCGCTCGACGTCACCGTGCAGCGCGAGGTGCTCAAGCTGCTGGCGCGGATCAGGGCCGAGCGCACGGCGGCCGTGCTGCTGATCAGCCACGACATCACCGTGGTGGCGCAGACCTGCGACCGCGTGCTGGTGATGTACGCGGGCCGCATCGTGGAGGAGCTGCCGACCGCCGAGCTGTTCACGGCGGCCCGGCACCCGTACACGACGGCGTTGCTGGCCGCGGTGCCCGACCTCGACACGGACCGGGAGGCGCCGCTGGCTGTCATCCCGGGCCGGCCGCCGGAGCCGGGTGAGATCGCGCGGGGCTGCCCGTTCGCGCCGCGCTGCCCGCTGGCCGAGGACCGCTGCCGGCAGGAGGAGCCCGAGCTCACGCCGATGGCGGACGGGCACCGGGTGGCGTGCTGGAAGTCGGAGAGAGAACTGACCCTGGCGGCGGCGGGAGGTGCGCGGTGAGAGGCGTCGTGGTGGGACACCGGCGCGGGGTCGTGACCGGGCACGTGCTGGGAGGCACGCGATGAGCGAGCTGTACTTCGACCGGGTGAGCGTGCGCTACGGCCACCACCTGGCCGTCGACGACGTCACCCTCGCGGTGCCGTCGGGCCAGGTCGTGGGCCTGGTCGGCGAGTCCGGTTCCGGCAAGTCGACGCTGGCCGCCACCGCGGTCGGGCTGGTGCCGGTCACCGGCGGCCGGGTGCTGGTCGACGGCGAGAGCCGGCACCGCCGCAAGGTTCAGATGGTCTTCCAGGACCCGTACTCCTCACTCGACCCGCGGATGAGCATCGGCGGGTCCATCGCCGAGGCCATGCCGAAGGGCGTGAACAGGAAGGCCGAGGTCGCGCGGCTGCTCGAACTGGTGAACCTCGACCCCGGCCGTGCCACGGCGCTGCCCGCGAAGCTCTCCGGCGGGCAGCGGCAGCGGGTGGCGCTCGCGCGGGCGCTGGCCGGGCGGCCGGAGGTCGTCATCGCCGACGAGATCACCTCCGCACTCGACGTGTCGGTGCAGGGCGCCGTGCTGAACCTGGTGCGCGACCTGCAGCGGCAGCTCGGGTTGTCGATGCTCTTCATCTCCCACAACCTGGCTGTCGTGCGGTACGTGAGCGACCGGATCGCCGTGATGAAGGACGGCCGGATCGTCGAGGAGGGACCGGCCGAGCGGGTGCTCACCGAGCCGGGGCACGAGTACACGCGTGAGCTGCTCGCGGCCGCGCCCAGGCGGCACACCAGGCTGGAGGCCTCATGACCGGCGATCTGCACGAGCGCAGCGTCGTCGCCGACACCCACAACGACCTGCTCACCGCGATCGCGCACCGGCCCGTCGGGCAGTGGGTGCCGCACTTCCGCGACCGCTGGCTGCCGCAGCTCGAGGCCGGTGGGGTGAACCTGCAGGTGCTGCCGGTGTTCGTGGACGAGGTGTTCCGGCCCGAGGGCGCCCTGCGGCACACGCTGCGGGAGATCGAGGCCGCCCACCGCATCGCCGAGGCGAACCCCGGCGCGGTCGCCCTCTGCGGCAACGGCGCCGAGATCGACGCGGCGCTCGACAGCAACCGCATCGCGCTCGTGCTCGCCCTGGAGAGCGCGCCCGGCGTCGGCGACGACGTCGAGCTGCTCGAGACGCTGAGCCGCCTCGGCGTGCGGATCGCCTCGCTCGCCCACTTCGGCCGCACGGCGCTGGCCGACGGCAGCGGCGAGGACGCCACCGGCAGCAGGCTCACCAGGGCCGGCGTCGAGGCGCTGGGCGAGATGGAACGGCTCGGCATGATCTTCGACGTCAGCCACCTCGGCGCGGCGGGCGTGGACCACGTGCTGGAGCTCGCGACCCGTCCGGTCATGGCCACCCACTCGTCGGCGCGAGCGCTGCGCGACCACCACCGCAACCTCACCGACGACCAGCTCCGCGGCATCGCGGCCAACGGCGGCGTCGTGTGCGTGAACTTCTTCGCGCCGTTCCTGCACGAGTCCGACTTCACGATCGACCGGCTCATCGACCACATCGAGCACATCGCGGGCGTCATGGGCATCCTGCACGTCGGTCTCGGCCCGGACTTCGTCAAGGAGGTCCTCGCCGACACCACGCCGCCGTGCTGCGAGACGCAGGCCGTCGAGGGCGTCCCGATCGACCAGTTCCTCCCCGGCCTGGAGGGGCCGGCGGGCCTGCCGCTCGTCACCGAGGCGCTGCAGAAGCGCGGCTGGGCCGACGACGACATCGCCCTGGTGCTGGGCCAGAACGTGCTCGATCTCTTCCGCGCCGAGCTCGGCGCCACCCGTTGACGAGGGGGACCACCATGACCACCATCGAGGACCTGTACGGCTTCGCGCTGCCCGGGCAGCCCGCGATCTCCCCCGACGGCACCGACGTCGTGTACGTGCTGCGGACCACCGACCGCGAGGCCGACCGCGACGAACGGTCGCTGTGGCGGCTGTCCGGCGGCAAGGCCAGGCAGCTCACCAGGGGCAAGTCCGACGCGGCGCCCGCGTGGTCGCCGAAGGGCGGGATCATCGCGTTCCTGCGCGCCCAGGACGGACCGGCGCAGCTCTGGCTGCTGCCCGCCGACGGCGGTGAACCGGAGCAGCTCACGACGCTGCCGCACGGCGCCGGCGCACCGGTGTGGAACGCGGACGGCACCAAGCTCGCGTTCTCCGCGCCCGTCGACATCGCGGACGTCAAGGCACCGGTCGTCACCGACCGCCTCGCCTACAAGGCCGACGGCGCCGGGTACCTGCGCAGCATCCGCACGCACCTGCACGTGCTCGACCTGGAGACCCGCGAGGTCCGCCAGGTGACCTCCGGCGACTACTTCGCCGACACCCCCGCCTGGTCGCCCGACAGCACGCGGCTGGCCTTCAGCGCCGCCCGCGACGAGGACTCCGACCTGACCTTCCGCTCCCCGATCCACGTCGTCGACGTCGAGGGCCACGCCGAGCCGCGCGTCGTCGGGCTCGCCGAAGGGCAGGGCGCGACGATCACCTGGACCGACGACGGCCTGCTCGTGACCGGACGGACCACCACCGACGCCGGGCACGTCGACCTGCTGCACGTGACGCTCGACGGCGAGGTGCGCTCGCTGTCCGGGTCGCTCGACCGCAACGTGATGCCCGGTGCGCCGGGGTATCCCGGCGGTGTGCCCGCGCTCGACGGCAACACCGTGCTGTTCTGCGCCCGTGACCGCGGCTACACGCAGCTCTACGCCGTGGACCGCGACGGCGGCGAACCGCGGCTGGTCCTGGGCGGTGACTCCCTCGAGGTGTCGGCGCTGTCCGTCGCCGGCGGCGTCGCGGCCGTGGTCCTGGGCTCCGGGACGTCGTACGGCGAGGTCGCGACCGTCGACCTCGCGAGCGGCGAGGTGACCGTCCACACCGAACACGGCCATGACGTCGCGCTCGTCCGCGAGGAGCGGGAGTTCACGATCTCCGACGGCACCGTCGTGCACGGCTGGCTGCTGCGCGATCCGGAGCGCACCGGCCCGTTGCCGCTGCTGCTCGACGTCCACGGCGGTCCGCACAACGCGTGGAACGGCACGGCCGACCCGGTCCACCTCTACCACCAGGTGCTGGCGGAGCAGGGCTGGGCGGTGCTGACGCTCAACCCGCGCGGCAGCGACGGCTACGGCGAAGAGTTCTACCGCGCCGCGCTCGGCGCGTGGGGGAAGGCCGACGCCAACGACTTCCTGGAGCCGCTCGACCAGCTCGTCGAGGAAGGTCTGGCCGACCAGGGGAAGCTGGCCGTCACCGGCTACAGCTACGGCGGCTTCATGACGTGCTACCTGACCAGCCGGGACACCAGGTTCGCCGCCGCGGTCGCCGGTGGTGTGGTCGCCGACCTGACCAGCATGGACGGCACCTCCGACGGCGGGCACTACATCACCAGGCTGGAGCTGGGCGGCCTCGGCGAGCACCTCGCGGAGCTGTCGCCGTTGACGCGCGTCGGCCAGGTCCGCACGCCGACGCTCGTCTACCAGGGCGCGGCCGACGACCGGTGCCCGGTCGGCCAGGCCGAGCAGTGGTTCTCCGCGCTGCGCCAGAACTCGGTGCCCGCCAAGCTCGTGCTCTACCCGGACGAGTCGCACCTGTTCATCCTCAACGGCAAACCGTCGCACCGCGCGGACTTCAACCACCGCGTCGTCGACTGGGTGCGCCAGCACGCCGAGAACCGCCGGCCGCTCGACGCGCAGCACTGGCAGCGCAGGCTTTCCGCGCTCGCGACCAAGCACGGCGTGCCCGGTGCGGCACTCGGCATCCTGTACAAGGGCGAGGTCGTCCAGGCGCACCACGGCGTGCTCAACACCCGGACCGGCGTCGAGGTCACCGACGACTCGATCTTCCAGATCGGTTCCATCGGCAAGGTGTGGACGTCGACGGTCGTGATGCAGCTGGTCGACGAGGGCAGGCTCGACCTCGACGCGCCGATCGTGGACGTGCTGCCCGAGCTGAAGCTGAAGGACCCGGTCGTCGGGCAGAAGGTGACCATGCGGCACCTGCTCACCCACACGAGCGGCATCGACGGCGACCTGTTCACCGACACCGGCCGCGGCGACGACTGCCTGGAGCTCTACACCCGGCTGCTCGCCGACGCGCCGCAGAACCACCCGCTCGGCGCGACGTTCTCCTACAGCAACGCCGGGTTCGTGCTCGCCGGCCGGGTGATCGAGAAGATCACCGGCGGGACGTGGGACGCGGCGCTCAAGGAGAAGCTGTTCGCGCCGCTCGGCCTGGAGCACACCGGCACCCTGCCGGAGGAGGCCCTGCTGCACCTCGCCGCGGTCGGACACATGGACTCCGACGGCGAGCAGGTCCCCGCGCCGGTCTGGCAGCTGCCGCGCTCCCTCGGCCCCGCCGGCACGATCTTCTCGACCACCGGGGACGTGCTGAAGTTCGCGCGCATGCACCTCGAAGGCGGCAAGGCGCAGGACGGCACGCAGGTGCTGTCCGAGCGGGCCGCGGCCGCGATGACCGAGAAGCAGACCGACCTGCCCGACCCGAACGTGCTCGGCGACTCGTGGGGCCTCGGCTGGATCCGGTTCGGCTGGGACGGCCACCGGCTGATCGGCCACGACGGCAACACGATCGGGCAGTCCGCGTTCCTGCGCCTGCTGCCGGAGCAGCAGCTCGCGGTCACGCTGCTGACCAACGGCGACCACGCCCGCGAGATCTACCTGGAGCTGTACCGGGAGGTCTTCGCCGAGCTCGCCGGGGTGGCCATGCCGCGCCCGATGGAGCCGCCGGCCGAGCCGGTGACCGTCGACCCCGCGCGGTACGTGGGCCGCTACGAGCGGGAGTCCACCCTCATGGAGGTCTACGAGGGCGAGCACGGGCTGCGGCTCAAGGCGGCCATCACCGGGCCGCTCAAGGGCGTCGTGCCCGACCCGCCGGACGTCGACCTCGTGCCGGTGGACGAGTCCACGTTCGTGTGCCGCGAGTCCGAGAACGCGAGCTGGACCTCCGTCGTGTTCTACTCGCTGCCCACGGGTGAGGAGTACGTGCACATGGGTGTCCGCGCCACGCCGAAGGTGTCCTGAGATGACGTTGCTCGCCGACATCGAGCGGCTCGTGACCTGCGAGTCGCCGTCGACCGACCTGGCGGCGGTCGCCCGCAGTGCGGAGGTCACCGCCGAGGTGGGCTCCGCGCTGCTCGGCTCGCCCCCCGAGCAGATCGTGCTGGAGGGCCGCACCCACCTGCGCTGGCGGCTGGGTTCCGGGCCGCGCACGGTGTTGCTGCTCGGCCACCACGACACGGTGTGGCCGATCGGGACGCTGGAGCGGATCCCGTTCTCGGTGCGCGACGGCGTGCTGCGCGGGCCGGGCTGCTTCGACATGAAGACCGGCGTCGCGATGATCTTCCACGCCGTCGCGTCGCTCGGGTCCCCGGACGGCGTCACGGTGCTGATCACCGGTGACGAGGAGATCGGTTCGCCGTCGTCGCGCGCGCTGATCGAGACCGAGGCCGTGCAGCACACGGCCGTCCTCGTCACCGAGGGGTCGGCGGACGGCGGCGCGCTCAAGACCGAGCGCAAGGGCACGTCGATGTACGAGGTGACGCTGCACGGCCGGGCGTCGCACGCCGGGCTCGAACCCGAACGCGGTGTGAACGCGACGATCGAGGCCGCGCACCAGATCCTCGCGGTGTCGGCGCTGGCGGACCCCGACGTCGGCACGACCGTCGTGCCGACGGTGCTGTCCGCGGGCACGACGACGAACACCGTTCCCGCGCAGGGGAAGTTCATGGTGGACGTGCGGGTGCGCAACCTCGCCGAGCAGCTGCGGGTCGACCAGGCCATGCGGGCGCTGCAACCGGTGCTGGAGTCGGCCGGGGTCGAGGTGACCGGCGGCCCGAACCGCGCGCCGATGGAGCTGACGGCGTCCTCGGGGCTCTTCGGCCTCGCCTCCCGGCTCGCGGGCTTCGCGCTGGAGCAGGCCGCGGTCGGCGGGGCGTCGGACGGGAACTTCACCGCGGGCATGGGCGTCGCGACGCTCGACGGCCTCGGCGCGGTGGGCGGCGGAGCGCACGCGGAGAACGAGCACGTGCTGGTGTCGGAGCTGGCGCCGCGCACGGACCTGCTCGCGGCGCTCGTGAAGGAGCTGACATGACGTTGGTGGCCCAGAACGTGGTGGTGCGCCAGCTCACCGAGTACGCGGAACTCCTGGCGACGCAACGGTTGTACGAGTCGATCTGGCGGCCCACGGGCGAGGGCAGCACTCCCCCGGTCAACGCGGAGCTGCTGCGGGCCATGGCCAAGGCGGGTAGCTACGTCGCGGGCGCGTTCGACGGCGACGAGCTGGTCGGCGCGTGCATCGGCTTCTGCTCGCCGCCGGCCGCGGGCTCGCTGCACAGCCACATCGCGGGCGTCGCGGCCGGGATGCGCGGCCGCAACGTCGGGTACGCGATGAAGCTCGACCAGCGGACGTGGGCCCTGGAGCGCGGCATCACGGAGATCACCTGGACCTTCGACCCGCTGGTGCGCCGCAACGCCTACTTCAACCTGGGCAAGCTCGCCGCGGACGCGACCGAGTACCTGCCGGACTTCTACGGGCACATGGACGACGACATCAACGGCGGCAGCGAGACCGACCGGCTGCTGATCCGGTGGCGGATCGCCTCGCCCGAGGTCGCCGCCGCCTGCGAGGGCCGCCCGCGGACCACGAACGCCACCGGCGTGATCGGTCTCGGGATCTCCGAGGACGGCCTTCCGCTGCGCGGAACCTGTTCCGCGGCAACGGTTCTCGTCGCGGTGCCACCGGACGTCGAGTCGCTGCGGGCCACGAACCCGGCCGCGGCGAACGAGTGGCGTCACGCCGTGCGCGACGTCCTGGGCGACCTGCTCGCCTCGGGCGCCCGCGTCACCGGGTTCGACAGGTCCGGCTGGTACGTCGTGGAGAGGGAGGAACAGCCGTGAAGCTCGACGGGGTGGAGATCCGCTGGATCGAGATGCCGCTGAAGTCCCCGTTCCGCACGTCGTTCGGCACGCAGACGACCCGGCAGCTGCTGCTGCTCAAGGCCGTGGCGGACGGCGTCGAGGGCTGGGGCGAGTGCGTCGCGATGGCCGACCCGGTGTACTCGTCGGAGTACCTGGAGGGTTGCGCGGACGTGCTGCGGCGGTTCCTCGTGCCCGCGCTCACCGGCGACGTGGACGGCGTCACCGTCGCGCCGCGGCTCGCGAAGTTCCGCGGGCACCGGATGGCCAAGGGCGCGCTGGAGATGGCGGTCCTCGACGCCGAGCTGCGGCAGCGGGGCGTCTCGTTCGGCCGCGAGCTGGGCGCGACCCGCGACCGCGTGCCGTGCGGGGTGTCGGTCGGGATCATGAACTCGATCCCGGAGCTGCTCGACGCCGTCGGCGGCTACCTCGCCGAGGGCTACGTCCGGATCAAGCTCAAGATCGAGCCCGGCTGGGACGTCGAACCGGTGCGCGCGGTGCGCGAGCAGTTCGGCGACGACGTGCTGCTGCAGGTCGACGCCAACACCGCCTACACCCTCGGCGACGCCCGGCACCTGGCCCGCCTGGACCCGTTCGACCTGCTGCTGATCGAGCAGCCGCTCGACGAGGAGGAGATCCTCGCCCACGCGGAGCTCGCGAAGGTGGTGCGCACCCCGATCTGCCTGGACGAGTCGATCACCTCGGCGAAGTCGGCCGCGGACGCGATCAAACTCGGCGCGTGCCAGATCGTGAACGTCAAACCCGGCCGCGTCGGCGGCTACCTGGAGGCGCGCCGCATCCACGACGTGTGCGCGGCCCACGGCATCGCGGTGTGGTGCGGCGGCATGCTCGAGACGGGCATCGGCAGGGCGGCGAACGTGGCGCTGGCCGCGCTGCCCGGCTGCACGCTGCCCGGCGACACCTCGGCGTCCGACCGCTACTACGCGATGGACGTGACCGAGCCGTTCGTGCTGGACGACGGCCACCTGGCCGTGCCGACCGGTCCGGGCCTCGGTGTCACGCCGCTGGCGGACGCGCTCGAGGCCGTGACGGTGAAGACGGAGTGGGTTCCCGTGGTGTCCTGACGTCGTGGGTCCCGGCC
>NZ_JBHXCW010000169.1:0-17493 GCF_042725365.1 Lentzea sp. NPDC060358
GCCCCGCTGCTGCCCAGCGGATCACTCGTAGGCGATCGCGTCCAGCACGTTCAGCCGGGCGGCGCGGATCGCGGGCAGGATCGCGGCCACCACGCCGACGACCGCCGCCACGACCAGGTACTGGACCATGGTGGCCCAGGGGAGCCCGAGCTCCGAGATACCTTGGTCCTTCAGCGCCTGCACGGTCGCGACGCCCAGCGCGAGGCCGACCGCGAGGCCGAGCACCGCGCCGAACACGGAGATCACCACCGACTCGACGGTGATCATCCGCATCACCTGGGCGCGCCGCATGCCGATCGCGCGCAGCAGGCCCAGCTCGCGGGTCCGCTCGATCACCGACAGGGCGAGGGTGTTGATGACGCCGAGCACGGCGATCAGGATCGCGAGCGCCAGCAGGATCTGGATCATCAGCAGGACGGTGTCGAACTGCGAGGTCGTCTGCTTCACGAACGCGCTGCGGTCCTGGACGGTGATCTCCGGGTTGTCGGCGAACAACGGCTCGACGCGCTTCTGCACGTCCGCCGCGGTCGTTCCCGGCTTCACCTTCACGAACGCCTGGCCGATCTGGTCGGAGCGGAAGTCCTTCGCCGCCGACTCCGGCAGCACCAGCGCGCCCTGGAGCACCTGGGACTTGGCCCAGACGAACGCGACCGTGAACGTGCGGGGCTCGCCCTTGGCGAGCTGCAGCGTCAGCGTCGTGCCGACCTTCCAGCCCTTCTCGGTCGCGAGCCCCTCCGGCAGCGCCACCTGGTCGTCCTTCAGCGGCGCGATCTCGCCGGACAGCGCCTTGAGGGCGAACATGTCCTTCATCGCCGGCACGTTAGTGATGGCCGTCGCGAACAACCGGTCGTCGCCCTGCAGCACGCCGTCGGAGGCCCAGCCGAACGCGGAGTCGACGCCGTCGGTCTTCTCGACCTGCGTCAGCACGTCCCGCTTGAACGTGGCGGGCTGACCCTCCACCTGGCCCTCGCCGGAGATGATCAGGTCGGTCTGCAGCTGACCGGAGGCCAGCTTCTCGATCGACTTGGTCGCCGACGTCAGCACCACGCTCACGCCGGTGATCAGCGAGATGCCGACCATCAGCGCGGCCGCGGTGATCGCGGTGCGGCGCGGGTTGCGGGCGGAGTTGCGGCGGCCGAGCAGGCCCGGCATCGACCACGACAGCAGGCGGCCGATCAGCGACACCATCGGCTTGGACAGCAGGGGCGTGAGCAGCGCGACGCCGACGAGCGCGACCAGGATGCCGCCGAAGATCAGCGGCAGCGAGGCGGAGTTGAAGCCGAGGCCCAGCGCCGCGCCGCCCGCGGCCAGCACGACCGCGCCGATGACCGTGATCTTGGTCAGCGGCCGGTCCGGGGTGGCCGCCTCGCGCATCGCGGCGACCGGGGCGATCCGCGACGCCCGCAGCGCCGGCATGACCGCCGCGACCACGGTGACGACGATGCCGACCGCGAACGACGAGATGACCGCCGACATCGGCACGCCGATGCCCGCGAGCTGCAGGTTCGTGCCGCCCACCGAGGTGAAGATCGTCGCGAGCAGCGCGCCCACGCCGACGCCCGCCCCCAGGCCGGCGACCGACGCGATGAGGCCGATCACGAACGCCTCCAGCACCACCGAGCCGATGACCTGGCCGCGGGAGGCGCCCATCGACCGCAGCAGCGCGAGCTCGCGGGTGCGCTGGGCGACGATGATGGAGAACGTGTTGAGGATGATGAAGATGCCGACGAACAACGCGATGCCGGCGAAGCCGAGCAGGACGTAGTTGAAGAACTTCAGGCCCTCGTTGATCTGGTCGGCCTGCTCCTTCGCGAGCGCCGCACCGGTCTTCACGTCGTAGCCGGGGCCGAGCTTCGCCGCCACGGCGTCGCGCAGCGCGTCGTCCGAGGTGCCCTGGGCCGCCGTGACGGTGACCGAGGAGTACACGTCCTTCTTGCCCAGCAACAGCTGCTGCGCGACCGGTTCGGTGAACGACACCGACAGCTCGCCGCCCAGCGACTCGCGGCCGCCCGCGTACTCGTAGACGCCCGTGACCTTGAAGGTCTTCTTCGGCTCCAGCGTCAGCAGCGCGATGTCGTCGCCGACCGCGAAGCCGCCGGTCGAGGCGAGGTAGGCGCCGATGACGACCTCGTCGTCCGCCGCGGGCGCCCGGCCGTCGCGAATCTTCTCCTGGCCCGTCCCCGTCCAGTTCGTGCCGAACCGCGGCGCGCCGGAGGTGGTGATGACCTTGCCGTTCTTGCCGATCGGCCGCGCGGAGCCCTGCACCTCGCCGACCGCCGACGCCACCCCGGGAACGGACTTCACGTCCGCGATCGCCTGGGGCGTCAGGAGCTCGGGCTGCTTGCCCTTCTCCTGCTCCGGCGCCACCGAGACGTCCACGTTCGCGAAGGCCGACGAGAACAGGTCGGTGAACGACCTCTGCAGCGTGTCGGTCAGGACGAACGAACCGGACACGAACATCACGCCCAGCACCACCGCGAGCGCGGACAGCACCAGCCTGAGCTTGCGCGACAGCAAGCTCTTGATCGTCGCCTTAAGCACCCGGCACCGCGCTGTGCTCGAAGCTCGGCTGGTCGAGGTGCTTCATCGTGTCGAGGACCTCGTCGGCCGACGGCGACAGCAGCTCGCGGACGATCTGGCCGTCCTTGAGGAAGATGACGCGGTCGGCGTAGGAGGCGGCGTTCGGGTCGTGCGTGACCATGACGATCGTCTGGCCGAACTCGCGCGCGGAGCGCTGCAGGAACCCGAGGACCTCCGCGCCGGACTGCGAGTCCAGGTTGCCGGTCGGCTCGTCCGCGAACACGACCTCGGGCCGCGACACGAGGGCGCGGGCGCACGCGACGCGCTGCTGCTGGCCACCCGAGAGCTGCGTGGGCCGGTGGCTGAGCCGGTCCCGCAGGCCCACCGTGTCGACGACGACGTCGAACCAGTCCTGGTCGACCTTCCTGCCGCCGATCGCGAGCGGCAGGGTGATGTTCTCCTCGGCCGTCAGCGTCGGCAGCAGGTTGAACTGCTGGAAGATGAAACCGACCTTGTCGCGCCGCAGCTCGGTGAGCCCGCGGTCCTTCAACCCGGTGACCTTGGTGTCCCCGACCCACACCTCGCCCCGCGTCACGTCGTCCAGTCCCGCGAGGCAGTGCATCAACGTCGACTTGCCGGACCCCGACGGGCCCATGATCGCGGTGAACCGGGACTTCTCCAGGTCGACGCTCACCCCCGCGAGCGCGGTCACGGCGGCGTCGCCGGACCCGTAGGACTTCCACACGTCGACGGCTCTGGCCGCGACTCCCTCGGACGCGCTCACTGTCTGTCCCCTCCTGTGGGTCTTCGTGCGCACCATCTTCGGCCACACGGGCACACCGAAGGGTCAGGTTCTCCACTGATGCGAACCCTGAGATTAACCCCGGTGACCCCGCCCCGCTCGACCGCGCTGAGAGAACTCTCAGCCGCGCCAGGTGCTGCGGAGGGAACGATATTTCACTGCTGTGGCAGGTGTCTTCTGCCCTGGGAGGACTACGCCGTCAACTTTCGCAGCGACGCGATCTCATCAGTCCTCAATGGATTCCAGTCCACTCCGCCGCGCACCACGGGAATCCCCGCCCGCGCGCAGTGCTGGACCAGCCACGGGACCAGGCCGTCACCGTACGCGCTCGCCGGCCGGACCCAGTCCGCCATGCGCTCGCCGAACGACGCGGTGAACGCGATGCGGTCGGGGGAGCCGAGCACGAGCACCGGGTCCTCCCCGGCGGTGAAGTCCGGTGCGCCATCCTGGAAGTCGCCGAAGAGGACCCGATCCGCGCCCAGCTCACGGGCTTTGTCCGCCACCCCGAAGAACGCCGAACCGCGCCCGTGTGCGCGCACCACCAGCTGGTGCGCGCGGAAGTCGGCGTCGAGGAACTCCTCGGCGCACGAGCCGTCGTCGGCCAGCACCAGCACGGTCGTGCCGTCGGGGAGCGCCCCGGCCTGGCGGGGATGCGTGATGCCGATGACGGTGATGCCCACGGAGTCCATCCTGCCCGGTGCGTGTTAACCCCTGGCAGCGCGCGCGTTAAACAAGTTTCGGAAGTACTTCCGCGCCGAACAGCCGGATCGTCTCGACGACCGATTCGTGCGGCATGCCACCGATGTCCACCATCACGAGGTGCGTGTCGATGGACAGCAGCTCCGCCAGCGCGTTGAGCCGGTCCGCCACCTCGTCCGGCGTCCCGCACACCGCCGCACCGTCCATGATGGCGTCGACGTCGACGTCCCCGTCGCCGCGCCACATGTCCGCGAACCGCGCGTACTCCGCGAGGTGCGGCCGCCACCGCTCCCGTGCGTCGTCCCGCGCCACGAACACGTGGCTCGGCACGCCGACCCGTCCGCCGGGGAAGCGGGCGCGGTAGTGCTCGACGACCTCGCGGTAGATCGACGGGTCGCGCAGCGTCGAGGGCAGCATCAACGGCATCTCGAGTTCGGCGCCCAGGTCCGCCGACGCCGCCGACCCCGACCCGATCCACACCGCGGGCCGCGGCTTCTGCACCGGCCGCGGTGTCGTGGTCACGTCGCTCAGCTGGCCGCGGAACCGCCCGTCCCAGCTCACCGACGGCTCCTCCAGCAGCTTGAGCAGCAACCGCAGGTGCTCCTCGAACCGCGCCCGCAGCTCACCGGGCTGCACCCCGAACGCCGCGTCGGTCTGCTGGTCGACCCCGCGCGCCACGATCAGCTCCGCCCGGCCGTCCGACAGCACGTCGAGCGTCGCGAGCGCCTCGGCCACCAGCACCGGGTCGCGGTGGGCGAGCAGCGTCACGCCGGTCGAGAGCTTCAACGTCGACGTGCGCGCCGCCACGGACGCCAGCAGCAGCTCGGGCGCCGACACGATGTAGCGGGTGAAGTGGTGCTCGCCGATCGCGACGCCCGCGAACCCCGCCTCCTCGGCCACCACCGCCTGCTCGACCATCGCCCGCAGGCGGTCGGCCTGGGAGACCTCCTCACCCGTGCACGGGTTGGGCAGGTGGTCGCCCAGGATCAGCAGGTAGACGTCCATGACCGCCATTTTCCACCGCTGCGGGGCAAGATGGTCCACATGGTCACGAACAACGACTCCGAGAGCCGGTACGAGGTCCACGTCGACGGTGCGCTGGCCGGGTTCCTGGAGTACCGGAAGGTCGGCGAGGTGCTGGCGCTGGTGCACACCGAGGTCGGCGAGGCCTACGGCGGGCAGGGCCTCGGCGCGCAGCTCGCGAAGTTCGCGCTCGACGACGCTCAGGCCCGTGGTGTAAAGGTTTCACCACTCTGCCCGTTCGTGGCGAAGTACATCGAGAAGCACCCGGAATACCGTGTTACCGTCCGGTAATCGGTGTGAGTGCTGACAATGGGGTGAGCGGGCGTTGTGGAGTGAGCCGGGCGCGTTCGAGGTGGCACCAGGGGTGCACCGCATTCCGCTGCCGTTGCCGAACGACGGGCTGCGCGCGGTCAACGTCTACGCGGTGCAGGACGGCGACGGCCTGGTGATGGTCGACTCCGGCTGGGCGCTGGAGGAGGCGAAGGACCAGCTCGAGGCCGCCCTCGGCACGCTGGGCAAGGGCTTCGAGGACATCCGCCGGTTCCTCGTGACGCACGTGCACCGCGACCACTTCACGATGGCGGTGTCGCTGCGCCGCCTGTTCGGCCACCGGATCGGCCTGGGTCTGGGCGAGCAGCCGTCGTTGCGGCACCTCATGCACGCGCGGGAGGACCGCAACGTCGCCGACCTGCGCAAGTGGGGCGCGAGCGACGTGGCGGAGCTGTGGATCAAGGTCATGCACCGCGCGGACCGCGGCGCCGAGGCCCTGCGCGACTACGAGGAGCCGGACGAGTGGCTCGAGCGCGGCGTCCTGGAGCTCGAGCACCGCAGGCTGGAGGTCGTCCCGACACCCGGCCACACGCGCGGCCACGTGGTGTTCGTCGACCACGCCGCCAAGGTGCTCTTCTCCGGTGACCACGTGCTGCCGCACATCACCCCGTCGATCGGCTTCGAGCCGCTGCGCCCGGAGCTGCCGCTCGGCGACTACCTGGACTCGCTGCGCCTCACCCGGGAGCTCCCGGACCTGCGGCTGCTGCCCGCGCACGGCCCGGTGACCGACAGCTCCCACGCCCGCGTGGACGAGCTGCTCGACTTCCACGAGCAGCGCCTGGAGGAGATCGGCAGGGCCGTCGCGGGCACGGCGTTCGAGACCGCGCGCAAGATCGGCTGGACCCGCCGCCAGCGCCGCTTCGACGACCTGGACATGTTCAACCAGGTGCTGGCGATCGGCGAGACCGCCGCCCACCTGGACGTTCTCGTCGACCGCGGCGAATTGACCAGAACCGAGAACGCCGGCGTGTTCGAATACACCGCGTGACACCGCTCGAGCTGGCCGCCTGGACGTGGAAGATGCCCCGCAGGGGCCGCGGCTTCTGGTTCTCCCTCACGATCGACGTGCTGTGGCCGTTCGTGGTGCTGTTCGTGAAGCTGCGCGTCCGCGGCAGGCACAACGTGCCGGGCAACGGCGGCGTGGTCCTCGCGTTCAACCACCTGTCGAACGCCGACGCGGTCGCGGCCGTCGTCTTCTCGCTGATGTCGAACCGCGTGCCGCGCGTGCTGGCGAAGGCCTCCCTGTGGCGCGCCCCGGTCGTCGGCTGGATCATGCGCTCCGGAGGCCACATCCCGGTCGAACGCGGCACGGTGAAGGCCTCGGAGGCCCTGCGCCCCGCCGTGGAGGCCCTGCGCGCCGGCCAGTGCGTGATGGCGTTCCCGGAGGGCAGGTTCACCGACGACCCCGACGACTGGCCGATCAGGGGCAAGTCCGGCGTGGCGAGGATGGCCCTGGAGGCCCGCGTGCCCGTCGTGCCGGTCGCCGAGTGGGGCACGCAGCGCCTGCTGCCCCGGGGCAAGATCCTGCCGAGGCTGCTGCCGCGCAAGGAGGTCGAGGTGGTGGCGGGAGCGCCGGTCGACCTGTCCGACCTGTACGGGCGGGAGCTCACCGCCGAGGTGCTGGACGAGGCCACGGCACGGGTCATGGCCGCCATCACGACGATGCTGTCAGGCATACGTTCCGCCGAGGCGGGTAGCCACAGTGCATGACCACGCGAGAGGAATTCGAACTGCGCAAGGGTCGCCGTCCCGGCGGCACGGGCATCTGGGCTCCGGTCTTCCCCGAGCCGCGTGAGCCCCAGGAGTGGGTCGTGCAGGCCGACGAGGAACCCGTCATCGTCCGGAGCGTCGACTGAGCGTCCAGCTCACCCGGACGGTGTCCATCAGGTGTAGACGCGTCCAGTTGGGCTGGACGGCATGACCCTGGACGAAGACCTGCCGGCAGCGGCCCGGAAGGCGGGCACCGCCTCCGCCGCCGCCCAGGTCCGGGCCGAGGCCCGGATCTGCCGGTCCTGCCTGGACTTCAGCGCGGCCGTGATGAGCGGGGCGACCGCGCTGCAGCAGCGGCGGCGCCGCTACCGGGGCAACTTCACCACGGTCACGAAGAAGTCGTCGATCTGCCGCACCACGTCGATGAACCGGTCGAAGTCCACCGGCTTGGTCACGTAGGCGTTCGCGTACAGGCTGTAGCTGCGCAGGATGTCCTCCTCGGCCTCCGAGGTCGTCAGCACGACCACCGGGATCGAGCGCAGCTCCGCGTCCGCCTTGATCTCGCTCAGCACCTCGCGGCCGTCCTTGCGCGGCAGGTTGAGGTCCAGCAGGATCAACCCCGGCCGCGGCGCGTTGGCGTACTGGCCCTCGCGGCGCAGGAACTCGAGCGCCTCCACGCCGTCCTTGACGATGTGCAGCGTGTTGCGGATCTTGTGGTGCTCGAACGCCTCCTGCGTCATGAGGGCGTCGCCTGGGTCGTCCTCGACGAGCAGGACGTCGATCACGTTCAGCGGTGACTCAGACATGTGCTTCCTCAGCTTGTGCGACGAGCTCGGGTACCACGGGCAGGGTGAACTCGAAACTCGTCCCGGAGTCCACATCGGTCTTCAGCCAGATCGTGCCGCCGTGGTATTCGACGATCTTCCGGCACATCGCCAGTCCGATGCCCGTGCCAGGGTAGGCGTCCTTCGGGTGCAGGCGCTGGAAGATGACGAAGATCCGGTCAGCGTACTCCGGCTCGATGCCGATGCCGTTGTCGCGCACCGTGAACTTCCACATGTCGCCGTGGCGTTCGACGTCCACGGCGATCACCGGGGCGTCGTCGCCCTTGAACTTCAACGCGTTGCTGATCAGGTTCTGGAACACCGCGCTCAGCAGCGACGCCTCGCCGCGCACCGGGGGCAGGTCGGCGACCTCCAGCCGCGCGCCCGTCTCCTCGATGCGTTCGGAGTAGCTGTCGACGACCTGCCGCACGAGGTCGTTGAGGTCGATGACGGTCTGCTCGCGGGTCAGCCTGCCGACGCGGGAGAACGCCAGCAGGTCGTTGATCAGGCCCTGCATGCGCTTCGCGCCGTCCACGGCGAACTCGATGTACTGGTCGGCGCGGTCGTCGAGCTGACCGCCGTAACGGCGTTGCAGCAGCTGGCAGAACGACGCGACCTTGCGCAGCGGTTCCTGCAGGTCGTGCGAGGCGACGTAGGCGAACTGCTCCAGCTCCGAGTTGGACCGCTGCAGTTCCGTCTTCGCCGCGTCGAGCGTCGCGAGCTCCTGCACGATGCGGCGGCGCATCGCGTCCACGTCCTCGGCGAGCATGACCGTCTCGCGGGGGCCGCCCGCGTCGATCTCGTGCTCGAAGTCACCGGAGGCGACCAGGCGGGTGTGGTGCGCGAGGTCGGCCAGCGGCGTGATGAGCAGGCGGTGCAGCAGCAGGGACAACCCGCCGATCACCGCGACCAGCAGCACGCCCATGCCGATGACCAGCCACAGCACGACCTGCGCCGCGTGGTCGAGGTCGTCCCGCGCCGTCCTGCCCAGCTGGGCGATGTCGGTCTGCAGCGCCGACACCTCGGCGCGGACCTGGTCGAAGATGGCCTTGCCGCGGTCGGCGTCCTGTGTGGTGTAGGTGCCGGGACCGGAGAGCCGCACGCCCGCGATCGTCGGTTCCGCGTACTGGCCGCGCCACTGCCGGGCCAGCTCCTCGATGCGGCCCACCCGGCCGTCGACGTCGCCGACGAGGTCGCGCACGCGCTCCGCGGACTCCACCTCGGTCTTGCGGCCGTCCACGTAGGGCGTGAGGAAGGCGTCGTCACCGGTGAGGACGAACCCGCGCAGGCCCGTCTCCTCGTCGAGCAGCGCGCGGCTGAGGTCCCTCGCGACGCGGCCGGCGGGCTCCACCTCGTCGACCGACCGGGACCGGGCGTTGCCCAGGCCGTCGAGAGCGATGACGGTCGACGCGATCACCACGGCCGTCATCGCGAGCAGGACCACCACGATGGCGGCGAGCAGGCGGCTCGCCGGCAGCCTTTCCGGCAGCGTCACTTCTCGTCCTTCAACAGCAGGATGGCCACGTCGTCGTCGAGCGGCCCGCCGTTGAGCTCCGTCACCTCCGCGATGACCGAGTCCATCCAGTCGGGACCGGACCGCAGATGCCTGTCCAGGATCTCGCACAGCCGCTCGACGCCGAGCCGGTCGGTGTCGTCGGGTACCCGGCCCTCGATCAGTCCATCCGTGTAGCAGGCGAGCGACCAACCGGCGGGCAGCGGCACGTCCACGCCGGTCCACGAGTAGTCGGGCAGCACGCCGAGCGGGACACCGATCTTCGACTGGGGCAGGTCCACGATCTGGCTGCCGACCGTGAGCAACGGCTCCGGGTGCCCGGCGAGGAAGTAGCGCGCCGAACGCCGGTCCGGCGCCACCGTGACCATGCACGCCGTGGTGAAGATGCCGTCGCCGTGCCGTTCCGCGACGAGCACCTGGTCGAGCGTCCGCAGCACCTTCTCCGGGGGTTCGCCGGCGAGCACCAGCGCGCGCCACGCGATCCGCAGGCAGACGCCCAGCGCCGCCTCGTCGGGGCCGTGGCCGCAGACGTCGCCGATGATCGCGTGGACGGTGCCGTCCGGCATGCCGACCACGTCGTAGAAGTCGCCGCCGAGCAGCATGCGCTGGCCGCCGGGCTGGTAGCGGACGTCGAGACCCACGTCGGAGTCGTTGAGCAGGGGGTTGGGCAGCAGGCCGCGTTCGAGGCGGGACCGCTCCGCGGCGCTCAGCTCGGCCTCGCGCAGCAGGCGCTGCGCCTCCTCCGCCCGGCGCCGCTCGACCGCGTAGCGCACCCCGCGCACCAGCAGTTCGCCGTCGACCTGGCCCTTGACCAGGTAGTCCTCCGCGCCGGCGGCGACGGCGTCGATGCCGCCGCGTTCGTCGTGCAGACCCGTCAGCACGAGGACCGCCGGGGCGTTCGGCCGCTTCAGCAGCCTGCGCAGGCCGTCGAGGCCCTGGGAGTCGGGCAGCCCGAGGTCGAGGAGCACGCACTGGGCGTCGGAGAGCTTGCTCTCCGCCTCCGCGAGCGAACGGGCGCGCGACAGCACGAAGGGCGCGCTCACTTCTTCGAGCAGCGCCTCCACGAGCACGGCGTCGCCATCATCGTCCTCGACCAGGAGGACGCGCACGGTCTTCGTTCGCATCAAGCCTGAACTTTAACGTGACAGGGCTGCGGGGTCCGCGTCTGACCTACCAGGATGGTGGGCGTGTTGATCCGTCTCGCCCAACCAGCCGAACTGACGTACCTCCAGGAGATCGAAATCGCGTCCGGGGAACCGTTCCGCGACTTCGGGATGCCGGAGATCGCCGACGACGACCCGATGTCCCTCGAAGACCTCGCCGAGCACGAGGTGTGGGTGGCCATCGGCGCCGAAGGCGTGCCCGTGGCGTTCATCGCCATCGGTGACGTCGACGACGCCGTCCACGTGCACCAGGTCAGCGTGCACCCCTCGCACGCGCGTCAGGGGATCGGCGCCGCGCTCATCGAGCACGCCACCCGCGGCGACCGCCCCGTGACGCTGACCACGTTCCGCGACGTGCCGTGGAACGCCCCCTACTACGAACGCCTGGGCTTCCAGGCCCTGACCGAGCCCGGTCCGGGCCTGACGGAGCTCATGCGCGCGGAGGCCTCACGGGGCCTCGATCCCGCGAGCAGGGTCGCGATGGTCCTTCTCCCAGCGCAGGTACGCGCCTGAGGTGAGGGACAGGCTGCTCAGCAGCCACACGAGGACGCCCGCGTCGTCGGTCACCCCGATCACCGGAAGCAGCTCCGGGACGAAGTCGATCGGCGACACGAGGTAGACCAGCGCCACCGCCCACAGCACCACCTGGCTGCGGGGCAGGTCGGGGTAGTTGCCGCTGCGCCAGGCCCTCCACAGCCGCGGCAACGCCTTGGCCCGCTGGATCGGGTTGCCGACGGGGCCGGGGCCCCGCTGCGCGCGCTTGCGGCGGTTGCGCAGCACGCCCAGCACCACGAACACCAGGCCGAGCGGGAGCATGACCCACCCGGCCACCGCGGGGCTCAGGCCGCCCAGCGGGGCGGTGCGGAACAGCAGGATCAGCAGACCGGACAGGGAGATGAGCGACCCGAAGACGACCATCTTGGCTGCGGCTCCTAGTGGTGTGGCCCGGAACTTCGCCGGGCGAGTTCGCGTTCAGACGGGCGCATCGCGGTGCCGGCCCCGCGTCCTCGTACTGGACGTACACGGGCGTGGGGCCGGTGCCGCGAGGTGCCCTGCTGGGCGTGAACTACCCCGCCACGTTCCGGGCCACGCCACTAGTTGGGTTCCTGGAAGAGCATCGTCGGAATGGCCTTGTGCGGCTGCTTGGGCTGCTGGGGCTCCGGCTCGCGCAGCTCGATCACACCATCGGGTTCCCCGCCGGCGACCTCGTCAACCGGGGCTTCCGCGACCGCGGGCTTGCGCGCGGCCCGCACCGGGGGGACGTAGGGCTGGTCGAGGGCGGCGCGCGCCTTCGAGATCCAGACCTTCTGCATGGCCTCGTCCTTGCTCCCGGCCGCGGTGGCCGCGAGTCCGGAAAGGACGCCCCGGACGCGGGGGACGAGTGAGGGGTGACGCCGGATCGCCTGCCACACCGCGTGATCACCCGGCAACCGGGCGGACACGAGCTGCTTGACCTGAGCGCGCAGCTCCTCAGTGGACAGATCGAGCCACCGCTCGACCGCGGACGGGCCTATAGCCAACTGGACTGCCTCCCCGAAAACGACTACTGCCCCCACAGGATCTCACGGATCCGGCGGGGGCAGTGGGCTGGTGTCGGGAAACGTCAGGAGGCGACGGCCTCGAGGAGGGTCTTGCCGTTCTCGTCGACGATCCGGAAGGTCGCGATCTCGTGCCAGCGCATGGCCACGTTCGCCTGCAGCCGGATGGTCTTCGAGTCGCCTGCCACCTTCTCGGGCGCGTACCAGGAGGTGACCTGGGCGACGCGGCCCGCGCGTCCGACGGCGACGAGCGAACCCCTGCTGGGGCCGGACATGCCGCTGACCTCGATGTCCATCGTGGTGCCCCACGGTTCGTCCGACGCGGCGATCTTCGTGGAGACGCCGCTGTTCGGGTCCTGGTGCTGCACCTTCATCGAGGCGTCGCTCGAGTTGTTCGCCACCGGCGTCTGCGACGTCGAGGTGTTCTGCGGTGCTGCCTGGTTCGACCCGTCGCTGTCGTCGCGCACCACCAGCGTCGTCGCCACGATCGTCACCGCCACGATGCCGGCGGCGGCGGCCGCGACACCCTGGGCGACGAACCAACGCCTGCGCTTCCTGCGCGCCGAGACGGCGTCGAGCATGACCCGGACCGACTTGCCGTCCGGACGTTCCGGGGCCGTGCCGCGCAGCATCCCGCCCGCGTCGGCCTCGTCGATGAGGTCCGGCACCACTGCGAAGTCGCGCAGGTCAAGTGCGCACCGCCGACATTCCGTCAGGTGGTTCTCGAACGCCTCCACCTCCTCGGCGTCCAGGATGCCGAGCACGTAGGCGGCCACGTCGAGGTGATCTGGTGCCGTTGTCACCGCGTCTCTCCCCGTTCGTGCAACGCACGCCGCAACGCACGGAGCGCGTAGTACACCCTCGACTTGACCGTTCCCGGCGGCACTCCCAGTGCTGCCGCGGCCTCACCGACGGTGCGGTCCCGCAGATATGTTTCGAGAATAGCCTCCCTGTGTTCCTCGGAGAGACCGTTCATCGCCTCCGCCACGACGATCGCCGCGAGAGTGCGGTCCTCTTCGCTTCCGGAGGGCGACTCGTCCGAAGGGGTCAGTTCGAACTCCTGCGGACGGACGCTCCTCTTGCGCCTGTCGTCGATGACCAACCGCCTTGCCACCGTGAACAACCACGACCGCAAGAGCACGGGGTCACGCTCGAGTTTCTCGGCGTTGCGCCATGCCCTGACCAGGGTCTCCTGCACGATGTCCTCGGCCCACTGCCGATCGTGGCCGGTCAACCTCATGCAGTGTCCCAGCAGGGCACTCCCGAATTCCTCGTACAGCCGACGGATCAACTCTTCCTCGAGAGACCCCGGTCTTGGTGATTGCTCGTCTAACTCGCGTTGACGTCTATGCCGCGCCACGGGGGACATCCTTGCCCTATCAACCGTCTCAAGTCGAGAGGCAAATATTCCTCACGAAGTTCGTGAACCGTTGCCGGATCGTGTCCGTACTCCTCGGTACCCAAGCCGAGAAAGGACCAGCCGATGCGACGTGGACAGGCCATCACCGCCCTGGCGGCACTGGCTCTCAGCCTCACGGCGTGCGGCAGCACCCAGACCCCTCCCGGAGGGGAGGCCACCCCCGGTGGCCTGCAGGCGAAACCCGCTGATCTGGGCGGTGTGAACACCTACTTCATCGCCAACACCGAGCAGATGGGCTGGTTCGTCATCGACAGCGACGGACTGCCCATGTACCGCTACGACAAGGACGCCCCCAAGCCGTCCAAGTCGAACTGCGAGGGCGAGTGCGCGAAGGCCTGGAAGCCGGTCCTCGCGGACAAGACGCCGATGGCGACCGGAGTGGACCCGATCTCGATGGGTGTCCTGACCAGGCCCGACGGCACCAAGCAGCTGACCATCCAGGGGTGGCCGCAGTACACCTACGCCGAGGACAAGGTCGCCGGCGACATGAAGGGCCAGGGCAAGGGCGGTGTGTGGTGGGTCACCGCACCGAACGGCGCCAAGATCACCGGCGGCAAGGCCCAGAACAACAGCAAGAGCAGCAGCACGCCGAGCACACCCCCGAGCTCGGGGAAGGCGCCGACGCCGCAGTCCGCGCCACCCCCGGCAGCGCCCGGCTACTGAGCCCCCCGCCCGGCGACCCCGCTCACCCCGACCGACTTCTTTGGACTACGAGGACGACAAGACGATGACCAGAGCCCTCGCCACCGTCTTTGTGATGTTGTTCCTCTTCTCCGGCCTGACCGCCACGGCTGCAGCGCAGCCCGCGGACACCGGGGGAGTGATGGACACCCCGAGCGGGCCGTTGACCGCGAACGACCGCGAACTGCTGAACAAGGTGCGCCAGGCCGGCCTGTGGGAGATGCCCATGGGTGAGCTGACGGCCACCAAGGCGTCGAACGAGCGGGTCAAGCAGATCGGCAAGATGATCATGCTCGACCACATGATGCTCGACTCGCTGACGAAGAAGACGGCCGCCCAGTTCGGGCTCACCACCCCGGACGTGCCGAACCCCTCGCAGCAGTCGTGGATGGAGGAGATCAACGCGCTCGAGGGCGACGCGTTCGACCAGGCGTTCGTCGCCCGGTTGCGCGCCGCGCACGGCCAGGTCTTCACCTTCATCGCGAAGGTGCGCACGCAGACCCGCAACGACGTGATCCGCGGGTTCGCCCAGGCCGGCATCGACGTGGTGATGAAGCACATGACGCTGCTGGAGAGCACCGGCATCGCGGGCGACTCGTCGTTCGCGGAACCCCAGCCGGCCGGCGGCATCGTCAACGCGACCCTGGCCTCCGGTGAGGGGCCGAACATGTGGGTGATCCTCACGGTCACCGCCGCGGGAGCCGTCCTCACGGTCCTCCTGCTCCGAGTGCTCCGCCCGCGACGACCGGTGCGGTGAATCTGCCAGACCCCGCTGTACAGCGACGGGAAACGGAGGTGGTGTCCCAAGGTCAGAGGCACTCCAACGCGGACCTGTTCCCACCCGCCCGGCCCTGATGTGTCCACTCCTGCACCAGGGGCCGGGCGGGTTCCCGCGAGAAAGTTCTTTCCGGAGGAAGAGTTGTTGTCGAGCCAGATTCCGCTCCTGGTGGCCCAGTCGTCAGAGTTCGACTCGGGCGTCAAGAAGATGGCACAGCTGTCTGCCAGGCTGGCTTACGTCATGATGTGCGCGACCCTGTCCTGGGGCGTGCTGATCGCGACCGGGTGGGCCGAGAAGCTCACCGGCCGCGAAGGTCTGAAGAACGGGCACATGGTGCTCGCCTCGCTGGCGATCGCGTTCGGCTGCATCCACGCGTTCGCCTTCACGCTGATCCAGACCGGTACCTTCAGCTTCATCAAGCTCGTCCTGCCGTTCGTGGACGGCGGTCTTTTCCGGCACGCGCTGGGCATCCTCGGCCTGGAGGTCATGCTCGCGATCGCCGTGCTCGCCTCGATGAGGCACAAGGTCTTCTACCGCAAGTGGCTCAGGTTCCACCAGACGGCGTACATCGCGGTGACGATCACCGTGGTGCACTCCTGGTTCGGCGCCATCGCGAACGGCAACCTGTCCGTTCTCTGGCTCGCCGGCCTCACCGTCCTCGTCCCCACCGCGACCCTGGCGCTGGCCAGGTTCCTGCCGCCCGAGGTGCTGGTCCGCATCGGCATGCTCGACTCCGAACGCGGCAAGGAACCCGGCGTCGGCGAGGGCGACGCGATGGACGTGAGCGTCAACAACGAGAAGTGCCACCGCTACGGCACCTGCCAGGCGGAGGCACCGGATGTCTTCCAGCTGATCGAGGACAACCGCCTGACCTACAACCGCCGGCCGCCAGAGGAGCACTTCGCTCAGGCCCGGGCGGCACAACGCGCGTGCCCGATGCGCGCGATCGAGATCAGGGAGCGAGTGAAGTGAGCGAACGGATCGTGGTCGTCGGCGGCGGGCTCGGAGGAGTCCGTTCCGCGGAACGGCTGCGGGAGATGGGTTTCGACGGGCAGATCACCATCCTGTCCGCCGAGCGGCACCTCCCGTACCACCGCCCGTGCCTGTCGAAGCAGATCATCACCGGTGAGTGGACCCCGGACGACTCGTTGCTGTCGTTCTCGGGTGACCTCGACGCCGAGTGGCGGCTGAACTCCCCGGCCCTGCACCTGGACCCGAAGAAGCAGTCGGTCTGGGTGCCCGGCGGCGAGGAGATCAAGTACGACGGCATGATCATCGCCACCGGCGTGGACGCCAGGGCGATGGGCGGCGCTCCGCGCCACGACCCGCGGGTGCACGTGCTGCGGACGCTGGACGACGCGGTCGCGATCCGCAGGAACATCCGGCAGTCGCAGGGCCTCGTCGCCGTCATCGGCGGCGGGTTCATCGGCTGCGAGCTCGCCTGCTCGGTCCGCCACATGGGCCGCGACGTCGCGCTGATCGTGCGCTCGCCCGCGCTGCTCGGCGGCGTCGTCGGCGACGAGATCGGCAAGAAGATCACCGAGGCGCACGTCGAGCACGGCGTCCGCCTGGCCACCGGTGTGGGCATCAAGCACTGGGTGCGCCAGCCCGGCGGCATCGGCATCCACCTGTCCGACGGCCAGGTCTTCTTCGCCTCGTGCGTCGTGCTGGCCGTCGGCGCCTCCCCGGCCGTCGACTGGCTGCGCGGCTCCGGCCTCGACATCTCCGACGGCGTGCTGTGCGACTCGACGAACCACGTCGTGGGCGCCGAGAACCTCGTGGCCTGCGGTGACGTGGCCCGCTGGCCCAACATGCGCTTCAACGGCGTCACGCGCCGCGTCGAGCACTGGCTCAACGCCGTCGAAGGCGGCCGCGCCGCGGCCGAGAACCTGCTCGTCGGCCGCAACCACGCCAAGACCTACACCCCGGTCCCGCGCTTCTGGACCGAGCAGTACGGTATGCGCGTGCAGGGCGCCGGCCTGCCGGTCCTGGGCACCGACACCACGGACGTCAACGGCCTCACCGGCTTCATCGCCAACGGCAAGCTCGTCGGCATCGTGGGCCTGGAGGAACCCGGCAAGATCATCACCGAGACCCCGGAGCTCTTCCGGCAGAACCAGGTGGACAGCAACACCCCCGTGTGGACGCAGCCGGAGGAACCCGCCGCTGCCGCCGCACCGGAGGCCCTGCCCACCACCAGCATTCCCGTTCCAGAACCGGTCGCCGCCCTCGCATCATCGGTTCCCCCGTCCGTCTCGTCGTCGATGTCCCCGCCATTGCAGCGGCGGAGGCACTCGCGGTCGAGGCCGGAGATGGTGCGGACGGGCGGAGGACGCGCGAGGCCCTAACCAGGTCCCGGGAGGACCACCCGCCGGCACAGGGCAAGCGGGGACGGCGACTCCGACGTCGCCCCGCGTGGCCAGGTGGCGGACCTGTGACGTCACGCGGGCGATGCGCTCGTTCCCCGCGTCGGCGGGTGGGACTCCCTCTCT
>NZ_JBHXCW010000170.1:0-17402 GCF_042725365.1 Lentzea sp. NPDC060358
GTTCTCGCTCTTGCGGGCGACCTTGTCGATCTCGTCGATGTAGATGATCCCGGTCTCGGCCTTCTTGACGTCGTAGTCCGCGGCCTGGATCAGCTTCAGCAGGATGTTCTCGACGTCCTCGCCGACGTAGCCGGCCTCCGTCAGCGCCGTCGCGTCGGCGATGGCGAACGGGACGTTGAGCATGCGGGCCAGGGTCTGTGCGAGCAGCGTCTTGCCGGAGCCCGTGGGGCCCAGCAGCAGGATGTTGGACTTGCCGAGCTCGATCTCCTCGTCGCGCGCCGCGCCCGCCTCGGTCTCGCTGGCCCGCACCCGCTTGTAAAGGTAGACCTCCTCGTGGTAGTCGTGGCGCAGCACGTCCGAGGTCTCGAGGCCCGGCTCCCACCGCGCGATCCGGGTGAGCGTCGCCGTGTCCGGGTCGCGGGACAGGACCCGTTCGGCGACGCCCGGGCCGGCCTCCTGCCAGCCGACCCCCGACACGGGGAAGAACTCGTGTTCCTCGCGCACTCACAGCCTCCGGTTCGCCAGCACGGGCAGCTTCTCGCGGGCCTCGCGGACCAGGTCGAGGTCCACATCGGACACCAGCGTGCCCGGCGCGCCCTCCAGCCGCTCGCGGACCGCGCCCAGCGGGTCGACGACGGCGCTGCGGCCGATGCCCGTCGGGGCCGAGCCGTGGTCGGCGTCCGGGTCGGCCTGGCCGCAGGCCAGCACCCACGAGGTCGCGTCCAGCGCGCGGGCCCGCACCAGCAGGTCCCACTGGTCGGCTTTGCCGGGGCCCGCTCCCCAGGAGGCGCCCAGCAGGATGACCGGCGCGGTGTCGGCCAGGGTGCGGAAGAGTTCGGGGAAGCGCACGTCGTAGCAGGTGGCGAGGCCGATCGTGGTGCCGTCGACCTCGAACGTCACCGGCTTGCCGCCGGGGGTGACCGTGTCGGACTCGCGGAAGCCGAAGGCGTCGAACAGGTGGATCTTGTCGTAGCCGAGGTGCAGGCCGGCGCCCGTGACGAGCGTGGTGTTGGCGACCCGGCCGCCCTCGCCCGGCGTGAACATGCCGGCCACCACCACGACGCCGTGCTCGTCGGCGATCTCGCGGACGGCGGTGGCCCACGGGCCGTCGAGCGGTTCGGCGACCGGGGTCAGCGGGACGCCGAACCGGCACTGGGCGGCTTCCGGGAACTGGACCACCCGGGCACCCCGGGCAGCGGCTTCGGCGACCCGGGCGCGGATGGTGGCGAGGTTGTCCAGCGGATCAGCGGTGGAGCTGATCTGGCAGAGCGCGATGCGCATGATCCTCCTCTGGTATACATGCTGTATGCAGGGTGCGGACGGGTTGTCTGGCAGGGAAAAGGCCTACGAGTTCCTCAAGGACACCATTCTCGCCGATCCCGAGATGCAGGGACGGTTCATCAGCGAGCAGGACGTCGCCAACCAGATCGGCGTCTCCCGCACGCCGATCCGTGAGGCCCTGCTGCTGCTCGCGGCCGAGGACCTGGTGCAGCTCGTGCCGAAGAAGGGTGCGTACGTCGCGCCGTTGTCGTCGCGGCAGATCACCGAGCTGATGGAGCTGCGTGGGGTCGTGGAGCGGTATGCGGCCGAACGCACGATGAGCGAGCACATGGTTCCGTTGCGGAAGATGCAGGAGCTCATCGAGCAGCAGCGGTGGCTCATGGAGGACGCGCGGCAGTTCATCGACGTCGACCGGCAGTTCCACGCGCTGCTGGTCGCGGCGACGGGCAACGAGCTGCTGACGAAGACGTACGAGGGCTTGCGCGCACGGCAGGTGCGTGCGGGCGTGGTCGCGCTGTACCGGGCACACGGCCGGCAGCAGGCCGTGATCGACGAGCACAACGCGATCGTGGCCGCGCTCGAGTCCGGAGACGTCGGCGCGGCCACCGCGGCGATCACCGCTCACTTGGACACGACGCTGAAGGTGCTGCTCAACGGCTGATCCTCGTCCTGCGGGTCCCGGCCGAGCCAGAGACCGACCAGCGTCACCACGCACGCCACCGTGACGTACAGACCGACGACCACCCACGTGCCGAAGCCCGCCAGCAGCGCGGTGAACAGCAACGGCGCGATGGCACCGCCGATGACGCCCGCGAGTGTGTAGGCGAGCGAGCTGCCCGTGTAGCGAAGTCGTTCGCTGAACTGCTCGGCGATGAACGCCGCCTGCGGGCCGTACATGAACGCGTGGAAGCCGAGGCCGACCACGACGCCGAGCACGATCAGCGGCCACGACTTCGTGTCGATCAGCGGGAACAGCACGAACGGCCAGACCGCGCCGAGGACCGCCGCCGCGGCGTAGAGGCCGCGCCGGTTCACGCGGTCGGACAGCCAACCGGCGAGCGGCATCAGGAAGAGCTGGAAGCCCGAGGCGATCAGCACGGCGATCAGGCCGACGTTGCGCGGCAGCTTCAGCTGGGTCGTGAGGTAGGTCAGCACGAACACGGTGTGCAGCGCGTAGAGGACGTCCGGGCCGACGCGGCACAGCACGGCGGCGACCAGCGGCCGGGTCTGCGTGCGGAAGACCTCGCTGACCGGGGCGGACGGGCGGTCGCCGCGCGCCTCGATCGCTTTGAAGACCGGGGTCTCCTCGAGCTTCACGCGGATCCACAGGCCGAAGATCACGAGCACCGCGGACAGCAGGAACGCGACGCGCCAGCCCCACGACATGAACGCGTCCTCCGACAGCGCCACGCCGAGCAGCGCGAGCACGCCGTTCGCCATCAGGTTGCCGGCGGGCGGGCCGATCTGGGCGGCGCTCGCCCAGAACCCGCGCTGCGCCGGGTTGCCGTACTCGCTGGACAGCAGCACCGCGCCGCCCCACTCGCCGCCGAGCCCGACGCCCTGCGCGAAGCGCAGCAGCACGAGCAGCACACCGGCCGCGGGGCCGATCGCGGCGTGCGTCGGCAGCAGACCGATGAGCAACGTCGCGATACCGGTGATCAGCAACGTCGTGACGAGCACGCGTTTGCGCCCGATCTTGTCGCCGAGCCGTCCGAACAGGAACCCGCCCAGCGGCCGTGAGAGGTATCCGACGGCGTAGGTCGAGAACGCGAGCAGCGTGGCGGTGAGCGGTTCTTCACTCGGGAAGAACAGCGGACCGAGCACGACGGCCGCGGCGACGTTGTAGATCGCGAAGTCGTACCACTCCAGGGCGGTACCGGAGAGCGAGGCCACGAAGGCGCGTACCAGCGCCGAACGTGGCACGTCTGGCGTTGCTGCAGCAGCGGTCATGCGGTAATACTGCCTGTATACAACTCGTATGCGCAAGGAGTACCGCATGTCTACCGTTCGTACACAGGCCGCCACCCTCCAGTTCGACCTCCCGGACGGCACCGTCGCCGAGGTCGCCGTGACGACGTTGCTGAACGGTGGGTACGCAGGTCGCAGCCAGGACGACGTGGCCGCGCACGTGCGTGAGCTCGCCGAGCTGGGCGTGCCGGCGCCGTCGGTGACGCCGAGCCTCTACCCGGTCTCGCCGTACCTGGCGCAGCAGACCACCTCGGTCCCCGCGCAGCACGGCCGGACCTCCGGCGAGGCCGAGTGGGCGATCGTGGTCACCGACTCGGACGTCCTGCTGACCGTGGCCTGCGACCACACCGACCGCGCGCTGGAGGTGCACGGTGTCGCGTGGAGCAAGAACGCGGGCCCGGACGTGCTGGGCCGCAAGGCGTGGCGCCTCGCCGACGTGGCGGACCGGATCGACGAGATCGAGCTGACGGCGTGGGCCGACGGCACCGAGATCCAGCGCGGCACGCTCGCCGAGTTGCTGACCCCGCAGTACTGGGTGGACCGGCTGAAGGAGCTCGCGCTGCTCGAGCCCGGCACCGTGCTGCTGTCCGGCACCATCCCGATGCACCACGGCGTGGACCAGTTCGCGTCGCGGTGGCGCGTCGAGCTGCGCGACCCGGCCACGGGCGACGTCCTCGACTGCGAGTACGAGGTGACCCGGCTGCCCGACCCGATCGGCTGAGCGCCCGGCGGTAAATGAGTCCCGGTCCGTCCCGCGGCTGCGCTACAAAGAGGCGCATGGAGCTGCGGAAGGTGACCGGCGAGGACGCGGAGGAGCTGTTCCGCGTCATCACCGAGTCGCTCGACCACCTGCGGGTGTGGATGCCGTGGGCGGCCGGCGGGTACGACGAGGCGATGCTCGCCGAGTTCCTCGCCGACGCCGCGGAGGGCTGGGACCGCGGGGCGCTGTTCCCGCACGTCATCACCGTCGACGGCGCGATCGTCGGCCTGGCGACGGCGCACCGGACCCGCGAGCCCGATCTCGTCGAGATCGGCTACTGGCTGCACCCCGCGCACACCGGGCGGGGTCACGTCACGGCGGCGGTCGCGGAGCTGGCCGAGTTCGCGTTCGCGCTGGACGGGGTGCGCAGGATCCAGATCTGGCACGACGAGGCCAACCTCGCGAGCAGCGGTGTGCCGCGGCGACTCGGGTTCACCGAGGTCGACCGCCGCACGCCGCCGCGCGAACCGGCGATCGGCAACCGCGTCGGGGTGGACGTGGTGTGGGAGCTGCGCCGCTCACGAGGCGAGTGAGGCCTTCACCGCGCGGGTCCGGTCGTCGGCCAGCACCTCGTCGTCGCCGTTCTCGACGGCCCGCAGCACCTGCGCGACCAGGTCCTCGGTGCTGATCTTCGGGCCGGTCTGCGCGGCCGCCATGTCGGTGTCGATGAACGCCGAGTGCACCGCCACGACGTGCGTCCCCTGGTCGCGCAGGGCGTCACGGGTCGAGTTGGTGAGCGACCACGCCGCCGCCTTCGACGCGGCGTAGCCCCGCCAGTCCGCGCGGCCGACGAACGACAGGATGCTCAGCACGTTGACGAGCGTGCCGCCGCCGTTGGCCTTGAGGATCGGCGCGAAGGCGTCGGTGACGCGGACGATGCCGTAGACGTTCACGTCGAACTCCGCCTGGATGCCGTCGAGCCCTTCGCCCTCGACCAGCACGCCGGCGTTGTTGACGACGATCGAGACGTCGCCCAGCTCCTTCGCCGCCGCCTCGACCTGCGCGGCGTCGGTCACGTCGAGCCGCACGGGGATGACGCCCTCGTCGACGACGGACGCCGGGTTGCGCACGCCCGCGTAGACCTTGGCGCCGCGCCGCGCGAACTCGCGGGCGAAAGCGCGGCCCAGACCGCGGTTGGCGCCGGTCACCAGCACGGCTGCGGTGTCGAAGCTCATCACTACCTCCTGAGTTGGATTCTCCAACCGACTGTAGCGCTGCGGGTTGGATAATCCAACTCACTGCTAGCATGGTCACATGGCCCCTCGAAGCTGCTCCGTGGCGAACGCGCTGGAGGTCGTGGGCGAGCGCTGGTCGTTGCTGGCGTTGCGCGAGGTCTTCTTCGGCAACACGCGCTTCGACCAGATCGCCGCGAACACCGGCGCGTCACGTGACGTCCTGACCGTGCGGTTGAAGAAGCTGGTCGCGGCCGGCGTGCTGGAGAAGCGGCAGTACTCCGAACACCCCCCTCGGCACGAGTACCTGCTGACCGAGTCGGGGCGCGCACTGCACAACGTCATGCTGATGCTCAAGGAGTGGGGCGACGCGTACGTGACGGAGGGGCCCCTCCCCCTCGTGTGGGAGCACTCGTGCGGCCACGTGCTGGAGCCGCGCGTGGTGTGCGCGCACTGCGGCGAGGAGGCGACGATCGAGTCGCTGACCCGTGCGGAGGAGCCGACCCACTAGGTTGGGCGGCATGAGCGAGGACGACGAGGACGAGTTCGCCGAGGACGACGAGTTCGAGGACGAGGACGACACCGACGACCTCTTCGCCGTCACGCCCGAACCGCGCACGGTCTGCCACCTGTGCGGGGGCGCCGGCTACATCGCGGCGCCGACGCTCGCGATCATCGGCGGCGCGCCGCGGACCGTGGACAACGGGCGGGAGTGCCCGCACTGCAGCGGCGCGCGGACGTTCAACGGGCTCGTGCCGCCGCTGTAGGACGGCCGCCGGGGGCGTGCCACGCGACGAACTCGGCGCCGTCCCGCGTACGGTAACCGCTCGTGGAGGTCCTGACCCGAGCCGAATGGCAGCAGTTGCGCGACGCGCACGTCACGCGCATGCGCCGGTTCACGGGTCCGCACCAGGAGCGCAAGCTGCGCAAAGAGAAGCACCCGGTCATGGACTTCCTCTTCACCTACTACAGCCATCGGCCCGTGCGGCTCGAACGGTGGCATCCCGGGCCGGGCGTCGTGCTGGAGGACGCCGCCGAGTACCTCGAGTTCCCGCACTACCGGCGGGCCGGCGGGGGCGTGACGCTCGACGTCGCGAGCTTCGCCGCGCAGCGGGAGAAGACGCTCGAGTTCGTCCAGGCGCTGCTCACGGCCACGTTGAGCAGGCCGGCTCGGCTCGGGTGCTTCGGGCTGCACGAGTGGGCGATGGTCTACCGGCAGCAGCCGGAGGAGGTCCGGCACAACGCGTGGCCGTTGCGGCTGGGCAGCGACGGGACCGACGCGGTGGTCGAGGCGAGCCGGATCCAGTGCGGGCACTTCGACGCGTTCCGGTTCTTCACGCAGCCCGCGCGGCCCCGCAACACCCTGCAGCCCACGCGCGACGACCAGGTCCGCAACGAGCAGCCGGGGTGCCTGCACGCGAACATGGACCTGTTCAAGTGGGCCTACAAGCTGGAGCCCGCGACGCCGTCGGACCTGGTGGCCGACTGCTTCGAGCTCGCGGCCGACGTGCGCGAGCTCGACATGCGCGCCTCCCCCTACGACCTGGCCGGACTCGGGTACGGGCCCGTGCCGATCGAGACCCCGGACGGGCGCGCCGAGTACGTTCGGAGGCAGGCCGCGTTCACGGAACGCGCGCGACCGTTGCGAGAACGGCTCGTCTCCGTGTGCCAGTCGATACTTGGTGTGACTTCACTTCGCTAACGAGGTTCACCTGTTAGCGTGATTGGCTGGTCGTCGGGGGCCGCCTGAGTAGTTGTGAGGGATCGATGTCTCGACACCGCGCTCTGCGGGCGAAGGTGAAGCGCGGAATCGCCAAGTGGCCCGTGCTGATCGTCGTGTTCGTGGTGCTGATCGGCCTCGGCTGGCTGGTCCTGACCTGGGCGGGCGGCGTGCTCGACAAGCGCTCCCAGGCGCTGGCGCAGAACTGCAGCGAGGGCGACTCGGTGTTGCGCGTGTCGGCGACGCCGAGCATCGCGGGGGCCGTCGCCGACGTGGCGCGCGCGTACAGCGCGACCCGGCCCGTCGTGTACGACCACTGCATCGCGATCGAGGTGGTGTCCGCAGACTCGTCGGCGGTGCTCGAAGGCCTCACGACGACGTGGGACGAGCAGAAGCTCGGCAAGCGCCCGCACGCATGGGTACCCGACTCGACCCTGTGGGCGAACCGGCTGTCGGCGCTGAACGCGAAGCTCGTGGGCTCGGCCCCGAAGTCCGTCGGCACGTCGCCGGTGCTGCTCGCGGCGCCCGAGGCCGCCGCGCCGGTGCTGAAGGACTTCCGCTGGACCGACATGCCCGAGGTGACGGACTGGACGAAGTTCGGCACGAACTGGGGCCGCTTCAGCGTCGCGATGCCCGACCCGGCGACGAACACCGCGTCGGCGCTCGCGATCCAGTCGGCACTGGCCGACGGCAAGGGCCCGGTGACGGCGGAGTCGCTCGGCTCGGACGCGGCGAAGGCGAAGCTGTCGAAGCTCGCGGCCGCCGTGCCGCCGGAGGTGCCGCCGACGACGCGTGACGCGTTGGGACGCCTGGGCGACAGCGCGACGGTGAACGCGGCGGGCTTCTCGGTCACACCGGTGTCCGAAGTGGACCTGCTCCGGCACAACACGGGCAAGGAGGCCCCGTCGAAGCCGCTCGTGGGCGTGCTGCCCGCGGGCCCGGCCCCGGTGGCGGACTTCCCGTACGTGGCGCTGGGCGGCTCGGAGGTCGGCGAGGCGGAAGTCCGTGCGGCGCAGTCGTTCCGCGACTTCATGACCGAGCCGTCGTCGCAGGAGATCCTCGCGCGCGGCGGCCTGCGCGTCGAGTCCACTCAGGACCGCCCCTCCCCCTCGCCGGGCATCTCGTGGGCTCCGGTGACGGAGAACCTGGTGGCGGCCGACGCGACGACGACGCAGCAGATCTCGTCGGCGTGGGCGTCGGCGGACCGCGGCGGCCAGGTCGTGACGGTGCTGGCGGACGTGTCGACGTCGATGAAACCCCGGCTGGACAAGGTGAAGTCGGCGCTGCGCGGCCAGATCGACCGCTCGGTGTCGGGCTCGTTCGGCCTGTGGGAGTTCGCGCGCTCGCTCGACGGCGCGAAGCCGTACAAGCAGCTCGTGGGAACCGCGCCGGTGACGGAGAAGCGGGACGCGTTGAAACGCGCCGTCGACGGCCTGAAGACGGCGGAGGGCTCGCAGCTCTACACGTCGCTCGCGGCGTGCTACGAGGCGGCGCACGACGGGTTCGTGGCGGGCAGGGTCAACCGGGTCGTGGTGATCACCGACGGCCCGTCCGACGGCGGGATCGACCTCGCGGCGCTGAAGGCGCAGCTGCACGGCAAGGACCTGGCGATCAGCTTCATCGCGATCGGCGGCGAGGTGGACCGCGCGGCGCTGACCGACATCGCGCAGGTGACCGGCGGGTCGGTGTCGGTGGTGGAGAACGTGGACGGCGTGGAGGCGGCGCTCGGGCAGGTGCTGTCGACGAAGGCCTGAGGGCTGTCGGACCGCGTCACTAGAATGGAAATTGGGGGAACCCGGCTGGGTCCGTGTGTGTGTGTCGCGCGCACACGCGCTGGAGACCTGGGCGGACGGCCTGATCAGGCCCGCGATCGAGGCGCTGCGAGGGCACGACGCACTGGTCGTCTGCACGACCGGCGAAGCGCTGGAACCGTTGCCGGGCAACGTGCGCACGGCGAGTTTCGTCCCCCACGACCTGCTGCTGCCGCGCACCGACGTGATGACCGCCAACGGCGGCTGGGGCGGGGTGCCGGCGGTCGGGGTGCCGCTGGTCGTGGTGCCCGGTTCGCTCGACAAGCCGCAGGCGGCGAGGCGCGTCGCCGGGGCGGGCGCGGGCCGCGCGGCCTGTGCGGGGCCGTCGACCGGGTGCTGGCGGAGCCGCGCCACCGCGGCCGCTCCCGCGAGCTGGGGCGGGAGAGCACGGTGGCCGGTGGCGCGGCTGACCTGGTGGAGGAGCTGCTCAGCTGACGTTGTGGACGTCGGGGTCGGGGCCCGTGCGGGTGCCGTTGTCGAGCTCGCGGATGACCGTCATGTCGTCCTGGGCCAGCTCGAAGTCGAAGACGTCGATGTTCTCCTTGATCCGGTAGGGCGTGACGGACTTCGGGATCACGACGCTGCCGAGCTGCACGTGCCAGCGCAGCACGATCTGGGCCGGCGTCTTGCCGTACTTCTCGGCGAGGCTCGTGAGGTCGGGTTCGCGCAGCAGCGTGCCCCTGGCCAGGGGCGACCACGCCTCGGTGACGATGCGGTGGGTGACGTGCACCTTGCGCATCTCCTCCTGCTGCAGCAACGGGTGCAGCTCGATCTGGTTCACCGCCGGGGTCGTCGGGAACTCGTCGAACAGGCGCTGCAGGTGCGGGGTGTGGAAGTTCGAGACGCCGATGGCGCGCACCCGTCCGTCGGCGTAGAGCTGTTCGAGCGCACGCCACGACTCGGCGTAGAGGTCGCGCGCCGGGGTCGGCCAGTGGATGAGGTAGAGGTCCAGCACGTCGCGGCGGAGCTTGCGCATGCTCTCGTCGAACGCGCGCAGCGTCGAGTCGTAGCCCTGGTCGGCGTTGCGCAGCTTGGTCGTGATGAACAGGTCGGGGATGCCGGCGGTCGCGTCTCCGACACCGGACTCGTTGCGGTAGGCGGCCGCCGTGTCGATGCTGCGGTAGCCGGCCTCGATCGCCGTCGTGACCGCACCGGCCACCTGGTCCTCCGGCACCTGGAAGACGCCGAAGCCGAGTTGGGGGATCCGTACTCCGTTGTTCAACGAGATCAGCGGAACCATGTGCGTAGCTTCGCACCGTTGTAGACCTCGTGCATGGAGTTGATGATGTCGATCAACTCCCGGCGCAGCCCGGCCGGTGCGAGCACCTCGACGTCCGAGCCGAATTTCAGCAGGTCGGCGACGGCGTGGCGGGTCGACTCGGTCGGGAAGCCGAACGCCTCGCCGGGCTGCGGGGCGATCTCGCGGACGACCCGCGCCTGGTGGCCGCTCAGCAGGTACTGGGTCTTGTCGAGGCCCGACCGGGTCATCCGCACGGTGATGCGCTCGCCGTACATGCGCGCCTCGAACTGCTCGGACCACTCCGCCCAGTACCGCGCGAGGTCGAAGTCGGCGGGGCGGTCGAAGGTGCCGCCCGTCGGGTGCAGCTCCAGGACGCGCGACACCCGGTAGGTGCGGCCGCTGCCGACGAAGTACCACGTGCCCGCCTTGAGGACCAGACCGTACGGGTCGACCTCGCGCTCGACGACGTCGTTGCCCCACCGCCGGTAGGTCATCCGCACCCGGCGCTGCTCCCAGACGGCGTCGGCGATCGTGGCGAGGTGCCCGGTGGGTTCGTCGCCGCGGAACCACGACGGGGTGTCGAGGTGGAAGCGCTGGCGGATCTGCTCGGCCCGGTCGCGCAGCTCGGTCGGCAGCGCCGCGAGCAGCTTGAGCTGCGCGGCGGCGGCGACCTCCTTCAGCCCCAGGTCGGCGGCGGGGCCGGGCAGCCCCGCGAGGAACAGCGACTGGGCCTCGGCGGAGGTGAGGCCGGTCAGCCGGGTGCGGTAGCCGTCGACGAGCTGGTAGCCGCCGGCCGGGCCGCGGTCGGCGTAGACGGGGATGCCGGCGGCGCTCAGCGAGTCGATGTCGCGGTAGATGGTGCGGGGCGAGACCTCGAGTTCCGCCGCCAGCTCGTCCGCAGTCATGCGGCCTCTCGACTGGAGGAGCAGGAGCACCTGCATGAGGCGGCTGGACTTCATCCTCTCAACCTGACACGAACTGTCAGGAAAACGCCACCGACATGCGGAACCCGGTCACGCCGAAGCCCTGCCTCGCAACCACGGGTCCGAGGCAGGGCTTCGCGGGGGTCTCAGCAGCAGGAGAGGAGTTCCGAGGGGCGCACAGTCGTCGCCGCGTCGTCGTCCAGGATGGCCTGGATCATCTGGTCCCATCCGGGAGTCGCACCGCCAGCCGCGTGCAGTGCGGAACGGACCCGCAGATGCGCCTGGCGCAGAGCGTCGGGGGAGTCGTCGGCGTCGAGGTGCAGGCAGAACTCGACAGTGCCGTCTTCCAGGTTGGCGCCGATGTCCGCGTCCTCGATGCCCGGTTCGCTTTGCAGCGCGTCCATCACGGCCTCCAGGTGGTTTTCCAGATCCCTGGCAACGGCCGAGGATACGCAGGTCACCTCGACGTAGTACGAGCGTGCCATCAAGCGTCCTCCCTCCAGCATCCGTTCCTCTTCAGCCATCCTCGCAGGTTGCGTGTGTAATTCGAGTTCGACGGGGTTAACTTCACTGTCTTGAAACATGCATCGTGTGGTGGGCCGCATCTGGCTTTGAAGTACTTCTTCCCCTTCTCCACCCGCCAGCCTTGCTTCTCAAGGCTGCGCAGCAGTCCCTCCAGGTCAGGATCCGGATGCTTCGGCCGCGGCACGAGTCTCCAATCGAGTGACCAGGTCTCATGCTCGATGAGGGATCGCCCCGGCCGCCCAACCCGTTACCACGGTGGGCAGCGTGGCATCTCTGCCCCCTGAGACCAGTACAGACCACATCGGAAGCCACTGGGCGACCACTTGAGCGTTTTCACCCAAAAGAGCTTCGAGCGGTTCGACAATCGGAAGACCTATGCCAGATTCCATTCCGTTGTGCCGCACACGCCCCAACGGAACCGCACGACTCGTGTGTACCTATGCGGTTGAACGAACTGTTCCTCGCTTGAACGCCAACACGTCGGCGACTCGCAAAAAGATCATCAAACCTGACACGAACTGTCAGGAATTGCCAGCACAGTGGTCCCCATGAAGGCAACAGGAACCATCGCCGTGAAGAGCTGGGACGAGAACACGTGGGACGGCCGCTCCTACAAGGAGGTCGAGGGCCGCAAGCTGACCGAGGCGCACGTCCAGTTCTCGTACGCGGGTGACATCACCGGTACCGGCAGCTGCCGGTACCTCATGTACTACGGCGACGACGTCGCGTGGACGACCGCGCTCGAGGAGATCACGACCGACGACGGCACGCTGGTGCTGCGGCACGTCGGCGCCTACCGGAACTCTGTGGAGGGCACCATCGAGGTCGTCGACGGCACCGGGAAGTTCCTCAAGGCGCGAGGTGCGGTCACCGTCGGCTGGGCGGAGGACGGCAGCGGCACCTACACCCTGGAGTACGAGGTCTGAGCGACGACCGCGCCCCCGTCCACGACGCCGCCGAGGAGTAGCTTCCCCGCCTGTGAACGACTGGCTGGCGGACACCCGGACCTCCTACGACACCGTGGCGCGCAGCTACGCCGACCACACGCGCGGGCTGCTCGACGGGCTGCCGCACATGCGGGCGGCCTTGTGGTTGTTCGCCGAGGAGGTGGACGGGCCGGTCGCGGACGTCGGCTGCGGGCCCGGCGACATCACGGCGCGGCTGCACGGGCTCGGCGTGGACGCGTTCGGGATCGACCTCTCCCCCGCGATGGTCGCGCTGGCCCGCGCGACCCACCCCGGGCTGCGGTTCGAGGTGGGGTCGATGACCGAGCCGCTCGGCACGGCGGTGGGCGGGATCCTGTCGTGGTGGTCGCTGATCCACGTGCCCGACGACGAGGTGCCCGGCGTGTTCGGGCACTTCCGGGAAGCGTTGCGCCCCAACGGGTTGCTGCAGGTCGGCTTTCACGTCGGCGACCGGGCGAACCTCAAGACCCAGGGCTACGGCGGGCTTCCGATGCGCGTGCACGTCCATCTGCGGCCGCCGGAGCGCGTGGCCGGGTGGCTGCGCGACGCCGGGTTCACCGTCGAGGCGCGGTGGCTGCTCGGCGACGACGGCGCGATCCTGTTCGCCCGGCGCGGGTGAGACCATCTGCCGGTGCCAGAAGTCGTAGCGGAAGAACAGACCTGCCAGCGGTGCGGTGAGACGGTCGAGCTGGAGACCGGGGACTTCGAGCTGTTCGAGCGGATGCACCCCGACTGCTTCCACTTCGCGTTCGAGCACGACCTGGCCGAACCGGGCCTGGGCACCGACCAGAACTGCGGTGACGAGGCCTGCCCCGTCTGAGAAACGGGACAGGGGCGCACCCCCGAGTGCGCCCCTGTCCGCCGGACGTCCGGATCAGCTGCTGTAGGCCTCGAGCGGCGGGCAGGAGCAGACCAGGTTCCGGTCGCCCTTCGCGCCGTCGATGCGGCGGACGGGCGGCCAGATCTTCGGCGCCGCGGTGCCCGCCGGGTAGACGGCCTCCTCGCGCGTGTACGGGTGGTTCCACTCGCCCACGGTCACGCTGGCCGCGGTGTGCGGGGCGTTGCGCAGCGGGTTGTCCTCCACCGGCCACTCGCCCGCGCCCACGCGGTCGATCTCGCGCTTGATGGCGATCATGGCGTCGATGAACCGGTCGATCTCGGCCAGGTCCTCGGACTCGGTCGGCTCGACCATCAGGGTGCCGGCGACCGGGAACGACATCGTCGGGGCGTGCAGGCCGTAGTCGGCGAGCCGCTTCGCCACGTCGTCCACCGTCACGCCCGTCGCCTTGGTCAGCGGGCGCAGGTCGAGGATGCACTCGTGGGCCACGAAGCCGCCCTCGCCGGTGTAGAGGACCGGGTAGTGCTCGTCCAGCCGCCGCGCCACGTAGTTCGCCGCGGCCACGGCGGTCAGGGTCGCGCGGCGCAGGCCGTCGCCGCCCATCATGCGCACGTAGGCCCACGAGATCGGCAGGATCGACGCGGAACCCCACGGGGCGCCCGCGATCGGGCCGACACCGGTGGCCGGGCCCGCGGTGGGCTGCAGCGGGTGGTTCGGCAGGAACGGCGCCAGGTGGGACTTCACGCCGATCGGGCCGACGCCGGGACCACCGCCGCCGTGCGGGATGCAGAACGTCTTGTGCAGGTTCAGGTGCGAGACGTCCGAGCCGAACTTGCCGTAGCGGGCCAGGCCGATCAGCGCGTTGAGGTTCGCGCCGTCGACGTACACCTGGCCGCCCGCGTCGTGGACCAGGCCGCAGACCTCGCGGACGGTGTCCTCGTACACGCCGTGCGTCGACGGGTAGGTGATCATGATCGCGGCCAGGTCGTCGGCGTGCTCCGCGACCGTGGAACGCAGGTGGCCCATGTCGATGTTGCCCTTGTCGTCGCACTTCACGACGACGACGCGCATGCCGGCCATGACGGCGGACGCGGCGTTGGTGCCGTGGGCGGACGACGGGATCAGGCAGACGTCGCGCGCGGCGTTGCCGTTGGCGCGGTGGTAGGCGCGGATCGCGAGCAGGCCGGCGAACTCACCCTGCGAGCCGGCGTTGGGCTGCAGCGACACGGCGTCGTAGCCGGTGACCTCGGCGAGCCAGGCCTCCAGGTCCGACACGATCTTCAGCAGCCCGGCCGCGTCCTCGACGGGCGCGAACGGGTGCAGCGTCGAGAACTCCGGCCACGTGATGGACTCCATCTCCGCGGTGGCGTTCAGCTTCATCGTGCAGGAGCCGAGCGGGATCATGCTGCGGTCCAGGGCGACGTCCTTGTCGGACAGCGCGCGCAGGTAGCGCAGCAGCGCCGTCTCGGAGCGGTGCGCGTGGAAGACCGGGTGGGTCAGGTAGTCGGACGTGCGGCGCAGGTCGGCCGGGATGCCGTCCGCGGTGTCGGCGTCGATGGCGTCCACGTCGGACCCCGTGACGCCGAAGGCCTCCCACACCGCGACGACGTGCGCGCGGGTGGTCTTCTCGTCGCAGGCGATGGCCACGACGTCGTCGTCGACCTTGCGGAGGTTGATGCCGGCCTCGCGGGCCTTGGCGACGACCTCGGCGGCCCTGCCCTCGACGCGGACCTCGACGGTGTCGAAGAACTCGCCGTGCACGACCTCGAGGCCCGCCTCGCACAGGCCCGTGGCGAGCACGGTGGCCAGGCGGTGCACGCGGGTCGCGATGGCGCGCAGGCCCTCGGGGCCGTGGTAGACGGCGTACATGGACGCGATCACGGCCAGCAGCACCTGCGCGGTGCAGATGTTCGACGTGGCCTTCTCGCGGCGGATGTGCTGCTCGCGCGTCTGCAGCGCGAGGCGGTAGGCCAGGGAGCCGTCGGCGTCGACGGAGACGCCCACGAGACGGCCGGGCAGCTGGCGCTCCAGACCGGACCGGACGGCCATGTAGCCGGCGTGCGGGCCGCCGAAGCCGATCGGCACGCCGAAGCGCTGGGTGGTGCCGACGACGACGTCCGCGCCGATCTCGCCGGGCGCGCGCAGCAGCGTCAGCGCCAGCAGGTCGGCGACGACGACGGCCTGCGCGCCGGCCGCGTGGATCTCCTCGATGAGCGCCTTCTGGTCGCGCACCACACCGGACGCGCCGGGGTAGGACAGCAGCACGCCGAAGAAGTCGCCGCCCAGGCCCAGGCCCTCGATGCCCTGCGACAGGTCGGCGACGACGATCTCGATGTCGAGCGGCTCGGCGCGCGTCTCGATCACGGCCAGCGTCTGCGGCAGCGTGTCGGCGTCGATGACGAACTTGGAGGACTTGGACTTGCCTGCCCGGCGCACCAGCGTCATCGCCTCGGCGGCGGCGGTCGACTCGTCCAGCATGGACGCGTTCGCGACCGGCAGGCCCGTCAGGTCGCCGACCATCGTCTGGAAGTTCAGCAGTGCCTCGAGGCGGCCCTGGGAGATCTCCGGCTGGTACGGCGTGTAGGCGGTGTACCAGGCGGGCGACTCGAGGACGTTGCGCAGGATCACGCCCGGCGTCACGGTGTCGTAGTAGCCCAGGCCGATCATCTGCGTCATCGGCCGGTTCCGGGAGGCGAGCTCGCGCAGCTCGGCGAGCGCCTCGGTCTCGGTGGCCGGCGCGGGCAGGTCCAGCACGAGGTCGCGTTCGTGGATGGACGGCGGAACCGCGTGCTGCGCCAGCTCCTCCAGCGACCCGACGCCGATGACGTCGAGGATGCGCGCGAGCTCGGCGGGGCGCGGGCCGACGTGGCGGTCGGCGAACGGGGTGCCGTGCTCGAGAGCGGCGAGCGGAATGCGGTCCTGCGTCATCAAACGCCTCCGGGGGCTGCGGGCACACGTGTCCTGGTGCCCTCCCCGCTCTGTCCGTACCCCGAGGGGCGCCTGAGAGGTTCACCCGCTGTGGGAGCGGGCTTTCACCGTCGGCGGGATCCCCTGGCGGGGCTCCACTTTCCAGAGGCGTCTCGCTCGGGCGGTCCTGGGTGCCTGAGAGGTTCCCGGGGAGGGACTTGCTCCTTCGGCGCCGGGCTCGGGGCCCGGTCTCTCCCGCCTGAGTTCAGCGACTACCCGAGAAGAATACCCGCAGGCCGCCCAGCTAGTCCCTAGTGACGCGGCCTACATCTCAGCACCAAGACCGCTCAAGGCCCCCGAGACGGGGTCCTCGGGGTCGTCGCGCAGCGCCACGAGCAAGTGCCGGGTGCCCACGACGTCGTCCCCGCGCCGGGCCGCGACGAGCTTGGCCCGCTCGACCGCGCGGTCCACGGACCCGCCGGCGGGCAGCGCCGCCCGGTCCACTCCCGCCTGGCGCAGGGCGGTCGCGCCGCCGGACTCGAACTCCGGCTTCAGCCTCCTGCCCGCGGCGCTCAGCTGGTGGTCGAGCGTCAGCACCGCGGCGACGAGGTCGGCGGACGAGACGGGCCGCTCCCCGGCGACGGCGAGCCGTTCGGCCTCATTGCGGACCGCGGTGAGCACCGGCCCGCCCAGCCCCTGGCCGCGCACGACGAGCTTCGTCAGCCACCGCACGTACCCGCCGCCGGACTCCCCCTCCAGCGCCCCCGCCTTGCGCAGCAGCCACACGGCGGGCGCCTCCTCCGGTTCGGCCGCCTCCCGCACGGCCGCGGCGACGGCCTCGACGTCGACGCGCCGCACCACCATCAGGTCCGCCACCCGCCCGAACTCGAGCGACAGCAGAGCGAGCGACAGGTGGGTCGTGGTCAGCACGCCGTCACCGGCCTGGCCGACCGCCGCTGCGAGGCACGCGTCGAGCGCGACGCTGGGAGGCAACGCGGTCTCGACGCGGGCCTGGTGGTGCGCGGCGCGCATCAGCGCGGTGACCTCGGGCCCGGCCTCGGCGGGACCGCCGTCGCCACCGGCCCAGTGCTCGGTGCCGCGCGCCATCGCCTGGGCCCGCAACGACTTGACCCCGAGCTTGCGGCCGGGACCGGTCGTGTCGGTGAGCGCGATCAGCAGGTTCTCGGTGCCGACGAACCCGAACTCGAGCCGGAACGCCCGCTGCACGGCGGCGGCCAGCACTTTCACGACCTGCGGGGAAGGAGTGGGGGTCATGGCGGCAACGCTAGGCA
>NZ_JBHXCW010000171.1:0-17363 GCF_042725365.1 Lentzea sp. NPDC060358
GCACCGGGGGCGGTTCGTTCAGCGGGGAGACGGTCACACGTCGAGCGTCCAGCTGTTCAGCGTGCCGGTGTCGAGGAACGCCGCGTCACGCACGCGCAGCGTCCAGGTGCCGTTCGCGGCCTCCGAGGAGAGGTCCTTCGTGTAGGTCTCGTTGATGTTGTCGGCCGAGCCGCCGGAGCGGTTGTGCAGGTTGTAGACCGAGCCGTCGGGCGCGACCAGGTCGACCACGAGGTCACCCTTGTAGGAATGGGTGATCGAGACCTTGATCGACGTGGCGGCCGACGCGTTGCCCGCGCAGCCGGAGACGACGATCGTGCTGGTCACGGTGCCCAGGTCCGGGATCGAGGCCGGGGTCGAGTTGGTCTTGGCGTCGCAGTTGCCGCCGACCGGGTTGACGACCCACGAGAACGTCGCGGAGGCGGTCTTGCCCGCCGCGTCGGTCGCCGTCGCGGTCACCGAGGAGGTGCCCGCGGTGGTCGGGGTGCCGGAGATCGCGCCGGAGGACGAGGCCGACAGGCCGGCCGGGAGGCCGGTGACGGACCAGGTGTACGGCGCGGTGCCGCCCGAGGCCGAGAGCTGCAGCGACACCGCGGTGCCGACCGTGGAGGTCTGCGTGCCGGGGTTCGTCACCGCCGGGTCACCGGGCTGGCCGCCGCCCCACAGGGTGTAGAGCAGCTTGTTCGGGGTGTTGGCGCCGACGTTGGTGATCTTGTTGGGGGTCGAGGCCGCGTCCAGGCCCGACCACACGGCGGCGGGGGAGTCGGTCGGGTGCGTGGCGAGCCACAGGGCCGCCGCGCCCGCGACGTGCGGGGTGGCCATCGAGGTGCCGGAGATGTTGTTCGTCGCGGTGTCGTTGGTGTTCCACGACGACACGATGTTCTGGCCCGGCGCGTAGATGTCCGTGCAGGAGCCGTAGTTCGAGAACGAGGCGCGCGCGTCGGTGTTCGTCGACGCGTTGACGGTGATCGCCTCGGTGACGCGGGCGGGCGAGGTGCTGCAGGCGTCGGTGTTCGAGTTGCCGGACGCGATCGCGTAGGTCACGCCGGAGGCGATGGAACGACGCACGGCCGCGTCGAGGGTGGAGTCGGCGCCGCCACCGAGCGACATGTTGGCGACGGCGGGCTTCACCGCGTTCGCCGTCACCCAGTCGATGCCGCCGACGACGCCGGCGGTGGTGCCGGAGCCGCCGCAGGTGAGGACCTTGACGGCGACGATCTTGGCGGCCTTCGCGAGGCCGTACTGCGAGCCCGCGATGGTGCCGGCCACGTGCGTGCCGTGGCCGTTGCAGTCGGAGTTGTTGCCGTCACCGGAGGTGTTGGTGCCCCACGTGGCGCGGCCGCCGAACGTGGAGTGGGTGGTGCGCACACCGGTGTCGATCACGTACGCCGTCACGTTCGACGCCGTGGTGTCGTACTGGTAGCTGTTGCTCAGCGGCAGGTCGCGCTGGTCGACGCGGTCCAGACCCCATGACGGCGGGTTCTGCTGCACGTCGAGCAGGTGCACCTGCGCGTCCTGCTGGACGTACGCGACCTTCGGGTCCGCGGCGAGCTTGGCGGCCTGCTGGGCCGACATCGTCACCGAGAAGCCGTTCATCGCGTGCTGCCAGACCTGGCCGACCCGGCCGCCGTACTTGCTCGCCAGGCCCGGCGCGGCGGCCCTCGACGCCGTGTCGGCCTTCAGCGAGACGATGTAGCTGTCCTTCACGACGTCGGCGCGGTCGGCGCCGAGAATCGTCCCCACGTTTTCTTGAGCGGATGCGGCGGGCACCACGGCGGCGGCCAGACACACGGCTGCCGCGGCGGTGAGTCCCATACCCAAGACTCTTCGCATTGCAGGGTTCTCCCTCGTGCAGGGAACAGGGTGACCAGCACGGTAGACCTGCGCCGCAGGTCAGAGGGATCCGCCGACGAGTGCGAACTCTTGACAGATTTGACGTTTCGTGGATGCCCGAATCGTTGCTCTGCGTCACGGAAATAGACCGAGAGGACGCATTTTCGTTCCCTATATCAACTTCGACGCCGAGAGGTCCACCCCTCGATCGGCCCTACCGTCCGGTAGGCAGCACGACATAGCGTCGCCCAAACGGAGGAACGAACTGATCGGGCAGTTCGACCGCCTGGGGACGCCATGTCATCCGGTGTCGTGCGAGCTGTGTTGCAGCACAGCTGATCTCCTCATCGCGGTTGCCCGGTCCGGCGTTACACCGGCCCTGCACGAAACCGAAGATCAAGGAGAACTGCCTATGAAGCGCATGGCTGTCGCGGCTGTGGCCGTGCTGACGGGTGCACTCGCGACGACGGTCTCCCCTGTCGCCGTCGCCGCACCGCACCCGTCCGCCGACCTGCTCGCCGCGATGCAGCGCGACCTCGGACTGGACGCTGAGCAGGCGGCGGAGCGGCTGCGTCAGGAGAGCGCGGCCTCGGTCCTGCAGCGAGTGGCGGAGGGATTCGCCGGCGAGAGCTACGGCGGCGCGTGGTTCGACGCGGCCACCGGCAAGCTCGTCGTGGGCGTGACCGACGCGGCGAAGACCGACCGGCTCCGCCAGCTCGGCGCGGAGCCCCGCACGGTCGCGCACAAGGCGAGCGACCTCGACGCGGCCAAGGCGAAGCTCGACGCGTCGCAGGCTCCCGCCGAGGTCACCGGCTGGTTCGTCGACACGAGGGCGAACGCGGTCACGATCACCGTCAAGCGAGGTCAGAGCGGCGCTGCCCGGTCGCTCGTCGAGAAGGCCGGTGCGGTCGCGAAGGTCGTCGAGACCGACGAGGCCCCGCGCCTGCTCAAGGACATCCGCGGCGGTGACGCGTACTACATCAACAACGCCGGCCGGTGCTCCGTCGGCTTCGCGGTCGACGGCGGGTTCGTCTCCGCCGGTCACTGCGGGTCGCCGGGTGACTCGGTCACGGGCGCGGACCGCTCGGAGCTCGGCCAGTTCGAGCAGTCGTCGTTCCCGGGCAACGACTACTCGTTCGTCCGTGCGAACTCGTCCTGGACGCCGACGCCGAACGTGAACCACTACGGCGGCAGCGACGTCGTCGTCTCGGGCAGCACCGAGGCGGCCGTCGGCGCCTCGATCTGCCGTTCCGGCTCGACCACGGGCTGGCACTGCGGCGAGGTCCAGGCCAAGAGCCAGACGGTGAACTACCAGGAGGGCTCGGTCAGCGGCCTGACGCGCACCGACGTGTGCGCGGAGCCCGGTGACTCGGGTGGCTCGTGGGTCAGCGGCACGCAGGCGCAGGGTGTCACCTCGGGTGGCTCCGGTGACTGCACCAGCGGCGGCACGACCTACTACCAGCCGGTCAACGAGATCCTCGAGGCCTACGGCCTGACCCTCACCACGGGCTGACGCGCTGAACGACGAGGGGGAGCTTCCGCCGGGAGCTCCCCCTCGTCGTCGTTCACGAAGATCGTTCCTCTAGCCACTTCTCGCGGTGCCCGCGCCACCGGTCGAGCAGCGAGCCGAGCTCACCGTGCACGAACCGGAAGAACTCGCGCGTCTCGTCGAGGCGCAGGCCCGCCTCCGAGTCCGCGCCGAGCGCCTCGACGCCCTCGCTGAGCACCTCGTCGATCAGGACCAGCATCTGGTCCTTGCGGAACGTCGTCTCGTACCAGACGTTGTCGCGCATCCGGAACACGTCCCGGCGCGATCCCGGCTCGCGCTCGCGGCTGACGATCTGGACCGTGGTCAGGTAGCGCACCGCGCCCGACACCGCCGCCGGGCTGATCTGCAGCAGGTCGGCGATCTCGGCTGCGGTGAGCCGTCCCGAGTCCGTGGTCAGCAGGGCCGCGAGGATGCGAGCCGGCATGCGGGGCACGCCGGTGTCCGCCAGGATCCCGCCGAACCGCTCGACGAACTGGCTCACCGCCTGCGTGTCACGCTCCGTAGCTCTCGTCACGGCGGCATCATCCCCTTTCGTCAGCCGATCGGGCAAAATTTACGCGCTTCACGAACTTGTGAAACAAGCGTAGCTTACCGGCCATGACATCTGCGATATCCGTGTCGGGCCTGGTCAAGACCTTCGGCCCGACGCGTGCGCTGGACGACCTGAACCTGGACGTCCGGACCGGTGAGGTGCACGGCTTCCTCGGCCCCAACGGCGCCGGCAAGTCGACGGCGATCCGGATCCTCCTCGGCCTGCTGCGTGCCGACTCCGGCACCGCGCGGCTGCTCGGCGGCGACCCGTGGAAGGACACCGCGGCTCTGCACCGCCGGCTCGCCTACGTCCCCGGCGACGTGAACCTCTGGCCCAGCCTGACCGGTGGCGAGGTCATCGACCTGCTCGGACGGCTCCGCGGCGGTCTCGACAAGACCCGCCGCGCCGAGCTCCTGGAGCGCTTCGAACTGGACCCGCGCAAGAAGGGCCGCACCTACTCCAAGGGCAACCGGCAGAAGGTGGCGCTCGTCGCGGCCCTCGCGAGCGACGTCGAGCTGCTCATCCTCGACGAGCCGACCTCCGGGCTCGACCCGCTGATGGAGGCCGTCTTCCAGGCCTGCATCAACGACGAGCGCGAGCGCGGCCGCACCGTGCTGCTGTCGAGCCACATCCTCGCCGAGGTCGAGGCCCTGTGCGACCGCGTCAGCATCATCCGCAGCGGCCACGTCGTCGAGACCGGCACGCTCGCCGACCTGCGCCACCTGACCCGCACGTCGATCTCCGCCGAGCTCGCCGGCCCGCCCAACGGGCTCGCGGCCATGACGGGCGTGCACGACCTCGTGGCCGAGGGCAACCGGGTGCGGTTCGAGGTCGACTCCGACGAGCTCGACCCGGTGCTCAAGCAGCTCGTCTCGTCGGGCGTGCGCACGCTGACCTCGCAGCCCCCGACGCTCGAGGAGCTGTTCCTGCGCCACTACGAGGACGCGAGATGACCGGCACGTTCCCCCTGGTCCGGCTGGCGCTGCGCCGGGACCGGGTCCTGCTGCCGATCTGGGTGCTGTTCCTGGTCGGCGTCACCTACTCCACGACCACCGCGCTCGAGGAGCTGTACGGGTCGGCGCAGTCGCGGGCCCAGCTCGGCGTCACCGCGAACGCCAACTCCGCCTTCCTCGCCATGCTCGGCCCGCTGCACGACTGGTCGTCGCTCGGCGGCCTGGTCGTGTGGCGCTGGGGAGTCTTCTCCGGCCTGTTCATCGCGATCATGGCCGTGCTGGTCGTCACCCGGCACACGCGCGCCGAGGAGGAGGCCGGCCGCACCGAACTCATCGCCGCGACGGTCGTCGGCCGGCACGCGCCACTGGCCGCCGCGGTGGTCGTCGCGGGCGGCACGAGCCTGCTCGTCGGCGTGCTGCAGGCGCTCGTGCTGATCGCCGAGGACCTCGACGCGGCGGGCGCGTTCGCGTTCGGCCTCTCGACCGCGAGCGCGGGCCTGGTGTTCACCGGCGTCAGCGCGCTCACCGCGCAGCTGTCGGAGAACTCGCGCGTGTCGAACGCGCTCGCGGGCGGGTTCCTCGGCGTGACCTACCTGTTCCGCGCGGCGGGCGACGCGGCGGGGGAGTCGGGGCCGCAGTGGCTCACCTGGCTCTCGCCGATCGGCTGGACCGAGCACGTGCGAGCGTTCGGCGACAACCGGTTCTGGGTCCTCGGCATCGCGCTCGCGGCGGTCGTGCTGCTCGTCGGCGCCTCCGCCGCCGTCGTGACCCGGCGCGACGTCGGGCTCGGCCTGCTGGCGACCCGGCTCGGGCGGCCGGAGGGCACGATCGGCACGCCGTTCGGACTGGCGTGGCGGCTGCAGAAGGGCTCGCTGATCGGCTGGTCGGTGGCGCTGTTCGCGGTCGGCGTGATCTACGGCAGCGTGGCGCAGGCGGTCGGGCAGATGGTCGAGGACAACCCGGCGCTCGGGCGGATCGTGCAGCAGATCGGCGGCGCCGACGCGATGGTGGACGCGTTCTTCGGGACCGTCACCCAGCTGCTGGGGCTCATCTCGTCGATCTACCTCGTCCAGGCCGTCCTGCGGCTGCGGTCGGAGGAGACCTCGTTCCGCGCGGAGCCGCTGCTCGCCACGCCGGTCTCGCGGTGGGGCTGGGTGGCCTCGCACGCGGTGTTCGCGCTGCTCGGCGGCGCGGTCGTGCTGGCCTTCGCGGGCTTCGGGCTCGGCCTGATGTACGGCCTGCAGATCGGTGACGTCGGCGGTGAGCTGCCCAAGATGCTCGGCGCGGCACTGGTCCAGCTGCCGGCCGCGTGGGTGGTCGCGGGCGTGGCGCTGGTGCTGTTCGGGGTGTTCCCGCAGTTCACTGGCGTGAGCTGGGCCGTGGTGTCGGCGTCGCTGGTGATCACGCTGCTCGGCCCGGCGCTGCGGCTCGACCAGTGGGTGATCGACGTGTCGCCGTTCAGCCACGTGCCGAAGTACCCGGACATCACGTTCGGGCCGCCGGCGTGGCTCACCGCGGTGGCGGTGGTGCTCCTGGCCGCGGGGTTCGCCGGGTTCCGGCGCCGCGACCTGACCACGTGACGATCGCGGGGACGACGACCAGCAGGACCGCCGGGACCAGGAACCCCAGCAGCGGGTGCGACTGGTAGAGCGGGACGAACGCCAGCGGGGCCGAGGCGGCACCCATGAAGCGCAGCGACTGCACGACGCTGACGCTGCCTCCCCTGTTGGCGGTCTCGCCCTGCAGCACCAACGCGTTGATGCTCACCAACACACCCTGCGCCGCCGCACCGGTCAACGCCCAGGCGACGACCACCACGGCGGCGAACGGCGACGTCCCCGCCGCCGCGATCAGGCCACCGCCCAGCGTCGCCCCGACGACGACGGTGGTCGTGGCGCCGAACCGGTCGATGGCCTTGCCGATGTGCCGCGCGGTCAGGAACCCGACGATGCCGAAGCCGGTGAGCAGCAGCCCGCGCTCACCGGCGCCGAGCCCGAACACGTCGTCGAGCCGGAACGCCACGAGGAACGACAGCCCGCCCAGGCACCCCCAGCCGACGAACGCGATGACGGCGGGCCGGATCGTGCTCGGCACGAACGCGCTGCGCAGGCTCGCGTCGCGCTCGGGCTCGGCCTCGGTCTCCGGCACGCCCAGCACCGCGAGCCCGACGGCCACCACGGCAATCACCACGAACGCCAGCCGCCAGTCGACCTCGGCGGTGAGCCCGCCGACGAGCGGGGCCGAGGTCTGCCCCGCCGCCTGCATCGAGCCGAACAACCCGAGCGCGCGCCCGAGCTTCTCCTTCGGCGTCGACGCGGCGATCACCGCGAGCAGCACCGGGGTGGTGAACGAGTTCGCCGCCCCCTGCAACGCCCGCGACGCGAGCAGCACCTCGAACGTCCAGGCGCCCGCGGCCAGCAGGGACGTGACGGCGTAGGCCACGTAGGCGACCCGGACCGTCCGTTGTGGACCCCAGCGCTGCGCGAAGGTGCCGGACACCAGCATCAGCACGGCGAACGGCACGAGGTAGTAGGTGAGCGTCGACGCGGCCTGGCCCGCCGACCGGCCGAAGCTGTCGCCGATCTCGGGCAGGATCGACGTCGTGACGGCGCCGCCGAACGGCCCGATCAAAGCCCCGGCGTACAACCCGGCGCGTGCCAAGCGGCCCACGGACACCTCCGCCGCTCACCCTAGTGGGCGAACGGCGGAAATGGTTGCCTGAGCTAACTTCTATTGGCGGGGGCCCGCCGACGGCCAGCCCGGGCCGCGGCCGCGCCGGCGCAGGTACCGCTCGAACTCCGCGGCGATGTCGTCCCCGGAGGCCTCGGTGATCTGCATGGCCGCGTCGCCGCGCTCCTCGAGCGCCCGCACGTAGTTGCGCACGTCCTCGTCCTCGTCGGCCATCTCGCTGACCGTGCGCTCCCACTCCTCCGCCTGCTCCGGCAACGCGCCGAGGGGAACCTCGATGTCGAGGACCTCCTCCACCCGGTGCAGCAGGGCCAGGGTGGCCTTGGGCGACGGCGGCTGCGAGACGTAGTGCGGCACGGCGGCCCAGAAGGAGATCGCCGGGATGCCCGCCTGCACGCACGCGTCCTGGAACACGCCGACGATGCCCGTCGGGCCCTCGTACTTCGAGTGCTCCAGGCCGAACTTCTCGGCGGCGTCCGGGTCGTAGGCGGTGCCCGTCACCGGCACGGGACGGGTGTGCGGCGTGTCCATCAGCAGCGCGCCCAGCGTCACGACGGTCGTCACCCCGAGCGCGTCGACGTGGGCCAGCAGTTCGGCGGCGAACTTGCGCCACCTCATGTTCGGCTCGATGCCGTGCACGAGGATCACGTCCGCGGACGAGCCGGGGGGCCTGCACACCGACAGCCGCGTCGTCGGCCAGTCGACCCTCCTGGTGACGCCGTCCACCATGCGCACGGTCGGGCGGCTCACCTGGAAGTCGTAGTAGTCGTCCGGGTCGATCTCGGCGAGCGGGGTGGCGTCCCAGGTGAGTTGGAGGTGCTCGATCGCGGTGCTGGCGGCGTCGCCGGCGTCGTTCCACCCTTCGAACGCGCACACCATGATCGGGCTCGTGAGCGGCTGGCGCGGGTTCTGGGGTGCCGGGGATTCCTGGGACGGATCGTTCACGGCGCCAGACTACGGCCTCCCCCCGGCAACTCATCGCAGGCTTGGCCCATGCGCGACCGGGGAACGCCGCCGTGGCGGGACGCGCTGGTCAACCGCGTGACGACCCGCTGTTCGCTCGCTCACCACGCCCGTGAGCCCTCCGGTGGAACGCGTATCGTGAGGCCTGGAAGTCTCCGGACCGGAGGCCGGCTCGCCGACGCGCCGGCCGGGCATGGGCACGAGCGGGTCCGCGAGGACTCCACCCCTGCCAGTCCACCGACGCCTTCGTGGCGCACTCCCGGAGGCGAAGTACTTCGATGTCTGACTTGCAGGCCGTGCTGTGGGACATGGACGGCACGCTGCTCGACTCCGAGAAGCTGTGGGACATCCCGCTCTACGAGTACGCCGAGAAGCTCGGCGGCACGCTGTCGCTCGAGACCCGCGAGAGCATGGTCGGGACCAACGTGCCCACGACGATGCGCCTGCTCTTCGCCGACGTCGGCGTCGAGCCGACCGACGCCGACCTCGTGGACGGCGCCGCGTGGATCTCGCGCCGCACCGAGGAGGTCTTCCGCGCCGGCCTGCCGTGGCGGCCGGGTGCCCGGGAGGCGTTGCGCGCCGTGCGGTCGTCCGGTGTGCCGATGGCGCTGGTGACCTCGACCGAGCGCGCGCTGACCGAGGTCGCGCTGGACACGATCGGCCGCGACCTGTTCGACGTGACGGTGTGCGGCGACGAGGTGGACGGGCTGAACAAGCCGCTGCCGGAGCCGTACCTGAAGGCGGCGCGGCTGCTCGGCGTGGATCCGGTGCAGTGCGTGGCGGTCGAGGACTCGCCGACTGGTGTCGCCGCGGCCGTGGCCGCCGGGTGCACCGTGCTGGTCGTGCCCTGTGACGTCGAGGTGCCGGCGGGGGAGCGGCGGGTGTTCCGCGACTCCCTCACCGGCGTCGACCTCGACGTGCTGAAGGCGCTCTAGACCGTCGTCGAAGCGGTCACGCGTTCGGCCTTGGCGCCGCGCGTGGCCGGGTCGACCAGCAGGCCGAACACCACGCCGATGCCGACGTAGAGCGTGGCGAGCTGGGCGAGCGAGCTGAGGCGGAACTGCCACAGCACCGCCACCGGCATGTCCGCCGGGATCGTGTCCGGCGGCGCGGGGAACGCCAGCAGCACCACCGCGACGGCCGCGACCACCGCGAGGAGCACGCCGGTGACGCGCACCGGCTGCGACTGCGCGCGCAGCTGCTCGGCGAGCCAGCTCGCGCCCCACACGATCGCGAGACCCGCGACCACCACGCCCAGGTACAGCGCGGTCCGGTAGTTCACGGTGTCCGGGTCGCCCACGGCGGGCGGGTTGGCCGGGTACTTGAGCCACGGCAGCAGTGCCACCGCGCCGAACACCGCGGCGCCGAACGCGAGGCTGCGGCTGAACGGCGTGCGGTCGGCGAACCAGCGCTTCGACAGCGCGTAGGCCGTGGCGAACACCAGGCCGATCGCGATGCCGACGATCACCACGCCGAGCATGCCGCCCGCGATCTGGGCGCCGCGGCTGACCAGCTCTTCCTCGCCGTGCGAGTGCGCGTGGCCGTCACCGGCGGGTTCCCGTGCTTCCTCGACCGCCAGGGCGGCGCGGATCGGGATCTCGGTGACCAGGAGCTGCACGAGCGCGGAGGCGGCACCGGCGATGCCGCCGGCCGCGATGCCGCGCAGTGCGATGGACTTGTACGTCGTCGTCATCTGCGTGGTCGGCGGATCAGTGGCAGGGGACGCCGAGGGCGTGGCGGCCGTCGTGGAAGAACTCGTGCAGCAACTCGGAACCCGCGCCGAGCGCGAGGCCGTTCTCCTGGAGGACCAGGTACGTGACGATCAGGCCGAGCAGTGAGACGGCGAAGGCCCACTTGGGCACGCGGACGGCGGACAGACTTGCTGCGGGGCTCGTCATGACGGGCTCCTCCATACCTCGTGGAAGGTCAACTCTCCTTGCGGCGCCGCAGCCGGTCTCCTGACTCCCGGATCACCGCTCACCCCGCGTCTTCCCAGTCCCGGCGGGGACCAGTGACGTGCTCGGCGGGGGTTGCTTCCCGGTCACAGTGGCGAGGACCGCGCCGGATTCACACCGGCTTCCCGTCACTGCGGCGCGTGCACCGTAAGTTGACCGGCCCGCCGAGCACAACCGGCCATAAGAGTTGTTGCGCACCTCACTTCACGAGTGGACAGTCACCACACTTCCCACCTGCGGCGACGCGGTAGTAGAGGCAGCAGCTCCTGCGCCGGAACGCGACCTCTCCGGGGATGGAGAAGAACTCGCCGGCTTGCTCGAACGGCGGAGCGCTCATCAGCCGCGCGCCGCGCAGTTCCGCTTCCTCGGCCGTGAGCATGCGTGCGCGCACGACCATCTTCAGCGCGCCCGCGATGTTCGACATGGCGTTGCCCCACAACAATCCCCGTGCCACCGGCGCGACGTCCTGGATCGCCTCCACGACGGGCTCGAGCGCCGCCGCGGCGGGCGGGCCCAGCCGCGGTGCGTCGATGCGCACGCTCAGGCCGCCGGCCGGGTCGTGGCGCCACCACAGGTTCTCCGGCCGCACGTCGATCGGCAGGTCCGCGGCCGTGAGGGGGCTGAGCAGCCGCGCGGTGTAGCCGAGGAAGAACAGGCTCGCCGCGACGCGTGGTTCCTCCGCTTCGTACCGGTTCGCGATGGCCTCGATCGTGTTCTTGAGGGCGGGCCCTTCGAGCAGGTCCGTTCCCGGCAGCCACGACTCGTCCGGGCGGCCGACGTCGAGGGCGAAGAACGGGTTGATCCCGCGCACCCGGCGCAGCGCTGCGAGGACCTCGGCGAACTCAGACACGGAAGTTCACGCTACTGGGTGTCCACGCAGGTCGACTCGCGTCCAGGACGTGGGACGGGGGCGACCGCGGTGTGGACCCGGCCGGGCGAGGTGGGATGATGTCGAGTCGTGAAGACCTTCGACTCCCTGTTCGCCGAACTGACCGAACGAGCCGCCACCAAGCCGGCGGGATCCGGCACCGTCGCAGCGCTCGAGGCCGGCGTCCATGCGCAGGGGAAGAAGGTCCTGGAGGAGGCGGGCGAGGTCTGGATCGCCGCCGAGCACGAGTCCGACGAGAAGCTCGCCGAAGAGATCTCGCAGCTCCTGTACCGCCTCCAGGTCATCATGCTGGGCCGCGGCCTCACCCTCGAAGACGTGTACAAGTACCTCTGAAAGAGACCCCCACATGCTGCGCGTAGCAGTCCCGAACAAGGGCGCGCTCGCCGAACGCGCCTCCGCCATGCTCACCGAGGCCGGCTACCGGCAGCGGCACGAGCCCCGCGACCTGACCGTGCTCGACCCCAACAACGACGTCGAGTTCTTCTTCCTGCGCCCCAAGGACATCGCGATCTACGTGGCGTCCGGCGACCTGGACCTCGGCATCACCGGCCGCGACCTGGCCGCCGACTCGGGCGCCGACGACAACGGCTCCTCGGTCGAGGAGCTGCTCGCCCTGGGCTTCGGCTCGTCGACCTTCCGCTACGCGGGCCCCCGCGGCACCGACTGGAAGGTCTCCGACCTCGAGGGCAAGCGCCTCGCCACCGCGTACCCGCGCCTGGTGGGCCGCGACCTGCGCGAGCGCGGCATCACCGCCCAGGTGATCCGCCTCGACGGCGCCGTCGAGATCTCGATCCAGCTCGGTGTGGCCGACCTGATCGCCGACGTCGTGGGCTCCGGCCGCACGCTCAAGCAGCACGACCTGGTGCCGTTCGGCGACCCGATCTGCGAGTCGGAGGCCGTGCTCGTGCACCGCGCCGGCACCGAGGTGACGGCGGCGAAGAAGCAGCTGACGGCCCGCCTGCAGGGCGTGGTGTTCGCCCAGCAGTACCTGATGCTCGACTACGACTGCCCGCGCTCGATCCTGGACGACGCCGTCGCGCTGACCCCGGGCCTCGAGTCGCCGACCGTCGCGCCCCTGGCCGACGAGAACTGGGTGGCCGTGCGCGCGATGGTGTCGCGCAAGGAGGCGAACCAGGTGATGGACGAGCTGGCCGCCATCGGCGCCAAGGCCGTGCTGGCGTCGGACATCAGGTTCTGCCGCCTGTGATCCTGGAACAGGCCGTCCTGGACGTGGTGCCGGGGCTCTCGGACGAGTTCGAGCAGGCGTTCGGCGAGGCGCGGTCGTTGATCAGCGCCTCGCCGGGCTTCCTGGGCCTGGAGCTGCTGCGGTCGGTGGAGACGCCGTCGCGGTACCTGCTGCTGGTGCGGTGGGAGTCCTTGGAGGCGCACACCGTCGGGTTCCGGCAGGGGCCGTCGTACGAGCGGTGGTCGTCGTTGCTGCACCGGTTCTACTCGCCGTTCCCGGTGGTGGAGCACTACTCGAGTGCCCTGAGCACCTCGTCGTCCGTGGTCTGATCGAAGGTCTCGTACCAGCGGCTCACCGCCTGGAGGTTCCTCGGTGCCAGCACGGCGACCACCCTCGTCGTGCCGAAGGACGCGAGCGACTGCCTCGCGGCGACCGGGACGGCGAGGGTCGTGCTCCTCGGCCCGTGCCTGCCGATCCAGTGCAGGGCGGCGCGGGCGGTGACCCCGGTGGCCAGGCCGTCGTCCACCACGATGACGTCCCGGTCCGCGATGGCGAGCGGTCTGCCGCCGCGGTAGAGGGCCGTGCGCCTGGCCGCTTCCGCCCGTTCCTCGTCGCACGTGCCGGCCAGGTGCTCTTCGGTGAGGTCCAGGGCCCGCAGGACCCGCTGGTCGTAGATGGGCTCGCCGTCCGCCGTCACCGCGCCGACCCCGTACTCCGGCCTGCCCGGCGCGCCGATCTTGCGCGCGACCACGACGTCCAGCTCGGCGCCGAGGGCGGTCGCCACCTCCTTCGCCACCGGGACGCCGCCTCGGGGCAGTCCGAGGACCAGCGGGTGGTGCCACGGGTGTCCGGCGAGACGCGCGGCCAGGGCGCGGCCCGCTTCCCGCCGGTTCGCGAACCTCTTCACAGTGCTGGTGACGGTACGCCGTCGGCCGGGCTCGGGGCCGGAGATCCGGGGTGACGCCGGTGGTCGTCGAGGACGCGGACCGGGGACGTCCGTGCCGGGCGAGGGGGCGCGGAACGCCGGACCCCGTCTCGTCGGCACCGCGCACGGGGCGGGACTCAGCGCTCCCGCACGAACAGCGCCTGCGCCGACGTGCCCACCGGCCCCTCGACGTCGTGCACCACGCTGGTCGCCACCCCCACCCCGTCCGGCCCGATGGCCGTGCGCGCGTCCATGCCGATCCACTCGCCGGTGGGCCGGCGGTGCAGGTGCACGGTCAGGTCGGTGTTGATGGCGTACCACGTGCGAATGTCCACACGGGACGAGACGCCGCTGGCCGAGTCGACCACGGCGAAGAGGCGTTCCAGCGGTGAGGTCTCGAAGCCCTCGACCACGGCGACGCGCGGCCTGGCCCACACCCGGGCGTCGCCCGGCGTGAAGATGCCGCCGGACACCGAGAGCCACTCGACGGCGGCCAGGTAGCCGCCGCCCCAGTGCTCCGGGATCTCCATCGGCACGGCGGACGACGGGGGAGCCAGCGCCGGGCCGGCACCGCCCGCGACGGCCGTGGTGTCGGAACCGACGATGTGCCACGCGCGGGCCGTGAGCGCCACCTTGCCGTTGTGGGACAGGGAAGCCGAGAGCAGCTCCACCGAACGGCCGGGGCGTTCGACCGAAGTGGACACCGCCAGGTCGGCCACCGGGACCGGGCCCAGCACCTCGAACGTCACGCGCGACAGCGACGGCCGCACCGCCAGCAGCGAGCGGGCCAGCAGTGCCGAGGGCGGGCCCAGGTGCTGGCTGTCCGGGCCCCACGGGCCGACGGTGTGCGGCGTCGAGCGGAACGTGCCGTCGGGCAGGGGGAGGTAGAAGGCCCCCATCAGTCGCGGTCCTGCAGGGGTTCGGTGTCGTCGGGCTCCGGCCAGCCGGGGTACGGGGGCGGGGTGCCGTCGAAGGCCGGGCAGAACGCCTTGTGGTCGCAGTAGTCGCACAAGCGGCTGGGGCTGGGGCGGAAGTCGCCGGTCGGGGCGGCGCGCATGATCGCCTGCCAGATGGCGTCCAGGGTGCGCTCGAAGCGGGCGAGCTCGCCCTCGTCCGGGGTGTAGGCCAGGGCCTGGCGGTCGGCCAGGTACATCAGGCGCAGCTGGCGGGGCACGACACCGCGCAGCTTCCACAGGACCAGGGCGTAGAACTTCATCTGGAACAACGCCTTCGCCTCGCCGATCTCGCGCGGCGCGGCTCCGGTCTTGTAGTCCACGACGCGGATCTCGCCCGTCGGGGCCACGTCCACGCGGTCGATGTAGCCGCGCAGCAGCACGCCGGACGGCAGCTCCGACTCCACCAGGAGCTCGCGGGACTCGGGCTCGAGGCGGCGCGGGTCCTCCAGGCCGAAGTAGCCGTCGAGCAGCTTGGTGGCGGATGCGAGCCACTCCGCTTCCTCGGCGCCACCCGGTTCCTCGAACAGCGTCGAGAACTCCGGGCGCTCGGACTTCACGCGCTCCCAGGCCGGGGCGATCATCGCGCGGGCGCGGTCGGGCACGCGCTCGGCGGCGGGCAGGGCGAACAGGTCTTCCAGCACCGCGTGCACCACCGTGCCGCGCACCTGCGCCTTCGTCGGCCTCTCCGGCAGCCGGTCGACCGCGCGGAAGCGGTAGAGCAGCGGGCACTGCTTGAAGTCGCCCGCCCTGGACGGCGACAGCGCGGGCCTGCGCAACGTGGTGCTCATGGTTCGACCCTAGGACAGGGGTCTGACAATTCCCGACGCCGCCCGTCCGGGGCACCGAACCGCGAGATCACACCACTCGCTCTACAGTGCTCTGCGTGGCCGCGCGGATCAGCGAACGAGAGAGCGGCCTGCTGCTGTTCCGGGTGGCGGGCATCCCCGTGCTGCTCGCGCCGTCGTGGTGGATCGGCTCGGCGATCGTGGTGGCCTTCTACGCCCCGCTCGTCGACGACCTGGCCCCCGGCACCCCGCCCGGCATCGGGCTCGCGGTCGCGGCGCTCTTCGCGGTCTTCCTCGGTCTCTCCGTGCTGGCGCACGAGCTCGGCCACTGCGTCGCGGCGCTGCGGCTCGGGCTACCGGTGCGCAGGCTGCGCCTGTACCTGCTCGGCGGGCTGTCCGAGATCATGCGCACCCCGGGCAAACCCGGCCACGAGGGCGTCGTCGCCGGCGCGGGACCGCTGGTGTCCGTGGCGCTGGCCGTCGTCTTCGGCATCGGCGGGTTCGCGATGACGCCGGGCGGACTGCTGTGGCTGCTGGTGGTGCAGGTGGCCGGGGCGAACCTCGTCGTCGCCCTCTTCAACCTCCTGCCCGGCCTCCCCCTCGACGGCGGACGGATCGTGCGAGCCGGCGTGTGGGCCGCGACGGGCCAACGGGCGATGGGCACGCGTGTCGCCGTGGTCGGTGGGTTCGCCGTTGCCGCCGCACTGGTGGTGTGGGCGCTCTACGGCGTTGTGGAAGGCGCGGAAGACCGTTGGCTGCGCTTCGGCGTGTGCGTGCTCACGGCGTGGGTCGTCGTCGCCGGTGCGAGGAGCGAGCTCGCGAGCGAACGGCGGCGCACCTGGCCGCCGGGCGTCACGCTGAACGACCTGATCCTGCCCGTTCTCCAGCTCCCGGCGGAGAGCCCGGTCAAGGACGCGCTGAGCACCTCGGCCGGCCGGGGCGTCGTCCTGGTGAGGGCCGACGGGGTCGCCGCCGGCCTGCTCGACGCCGTCGCGGCCGAGAAGCTCGCCGCCGCCAGCCCGTTCGCCCCCGCGGAGCAGGCCGCCGAGCCGATCCGGCCGGAGACCGTGCTGCTCGCCGACGATCCCGGCGAGGAGATCGTCGAACAGGTCCAGGGCACCGCCGCGTGGCAGTTCCTCGTGGTCGACCTGGAGGGGCGTCCCGCCGGGGTGCTGCGCCGGGAGGACCTGCGTGCGGCCATCGAGAAGGGCGTTTGACACCATTGCGCGGTGATTAGCGCAAGTGGACCGTTCCAGCCGGGTGACCGGGTTCAGCTGACCGACCCCAAGGGCCGGCACTACACGGTCGTCCTCGAGCCCGGCAAGGAGTACCACACCCACCGCGGCGCGATCCCGCACGACTCGCTCATCGGGCAGCCGGAGGGGTCCGTCGTCGCGTCCGTCGGCGGCACGAACTTCCTGGCGCTGCGCCCGTTGCTGCCGGACTACGTGCTGTCGATGCCGCGGGGCGCGCAGGTGATCTACCCCAAGGACGCCGCCCAGATCGTCATGTACGGCGACATCTTCCCCGGCGCGCGGGTGCTGGAGGCGGGCGCCGGGTCCGGTGCGCTGTCGTGCTCGCTGCTGCGCGCGGTGGGGGAGAAGGGCAGCGTCCAGTCCTACGAGGTGCGCGACGACCACGCGGTCCACGCGATCCGCAACGTCGAGACGTTCTTCGGCGAGCGCCCCGGCAACTGGTCGATCACCGTCGACGACGTGAAGAACCACCGGGGCGAGGTCGACCGGGTCATCCTCGACATGCTCTCGCCGTGGGAGGTGCTGCCCACGATCGCGGAGAACCTCATCCCCGGCGGCGTCCTCGTCGTGTACGTCGCCACCACCACCCAGCTGTCCGTGGTCACGGAGGCGTTGCGCGAGCAGACGTGCTGGACGGAGCCCCACGCGTGGGAGACGCTCGTCCGCCCGTGGCACGTCGTCGGTCTCGCCGTGCGGCCGGAACACCGGATGATCGCGCACACCGCGTTCCTGCTGACCGCCCGCAAGCTCGCGCCCGGCGTGACGGCGCCGAAGCCGCAGCGCCGCCCCAGCAAGGGCTGACCAGACGCCCGGCGGCGTCCTCGTCGTGTACGTCGCCACCACCACCCAGCTGTCCGTGGTCACGGAGGCGTTGCGCGAGCAGACGTGCTGGACGG
>NZ_JBHXCW010000172.1:0-17135 GCF_042725365.1 Lentzea sp. NPDC060358
GTTTCCGTCGAGCCAGATCCTGCCGGTGCCCGCCGCCCGGGCACCGGCCCAGAACCCGCCGTTCTTGTCGGCCTCGACCGCGTGCGCGCCGATGCTCGGCAACGACCGGGCGCCCGCCGCGCTGATCCCCTGTCCCTGCACGATCAGCGGGGTGGTCGCGCGCGAGGCGTCGTCGTAGCCGGATCCGGCCAGCAGCGTCACGTCGAACAGGCGCTCGTCGAGCTCACCGGCGTTGAGCCGCGCCTGCGCGTCGAGCGGGACGACGTGCAGGTTGCCGCGCGGGTCCTTGAACGAGCGGAAGCCGACCTTCTCCCGGCCGGCGGCCGCTCTGGTGTGGACGCGGCCGTGGACGACGGTCACTTCGTCGCCGGTGATGAGCGTGACCTTGGTGGTCAGGCCGTCGGCCCGTACCTCTGGTTGCTGCGGCGCCGCGGAGACGGGAACGGCTGCCGTGGCGGCCACCACGACAGCCGTCAGTCCTGCGGCGAGGTGCGATCGTTTCAACGCGAACTCCCCTAGTCCACTCAGGCGAGGAATAGCCCTCAGTGACTAGGACACTTCGCAGAGTTGTCGCGTTGCGGCGTGGGTCACACCGCTTGTTCACAGAGTCGTCTGGATCGCCCGTTCCACGGCGGCCTCGACGTGCAGGCGGGTGGTCGGGAAGACCGGGAGCGGCACGTCGGCCTGGCCGATGAGCAGCTCGATCTCGGTGCAGCCGAGGATCACGCCCTCCGCGCCCTCGAACCGGGCGACCACGTCCTGGTAGGCGCGGCGGGACTCGTCGCGGACGATGCCCAGGCACAGCTCGTCGTAGATGATCCGGTGCACGGTCGCGCGGTCCTCCGCGGACGGAAGCAGCACCTCGAGCCCGTGCGACTCCAGGCGTTCGCGGTAGAACGGCTGGTCCATCGTGAAGCCGGTGCCGAGCAGCCCGACGGTGGTGAGCCCCGCCGCCCTGATCGCCGCCGCGGTGGTGTCGGCGAGGTGGACGACCGGGATGTCGACCGCGGCCTGCACCTGGTCGTAGACCTTGTGCATGGTGTTGGTGCAGATGAGCAGGAAGTCCGCGCCGGCGGCCTGGACGCCCGCGGCGGCCGTGGCGAGCACCTTGCCGGCGTCGTCCCACCTGCCCTCGACCTGCATGCGCTCGATCTCGGCGAAGTCCACGGAGTGCAGCACGACCTGGGCCGAGTGCAGGCCGCCCACCCGCTCGCGCACCAGCACGTTCGCCAGCCGGTAGTACTCCGCACTGCTCTCCCAGCTCATCCCGCCGAGCATTCCGATCGTCTGCATGCGACCAGTCAAGCACTCCAGCGCGGGTCGCGGCCGGTGGTGGCCAGCAGCTGCTCGAACGGCGACGCGCCAGCGGGTGCCTCGACCGGTTCCTTGAACACGTTCATCTCGATCGCCATCGGCCCCATCTGCTTCACCAGGGCTTCGACCTCGGTGAACACCTCGGGGTCCGGCTCGAAGCTCTGGCCGGTCGCCTTCGCGAGGTCGGAGATGTGGATGGTGAGGTCGAGCAGTGCCAGGCCGCCGACGACCTGCGCGGGCATGTTCATGTTGCCCGCGATGCCCTCGTCCGCGCCGGGCTGTCCCCACTCCTCGACGAGCTTCGCGGTCTCGGCCGGGAACTGCGCGCGCCAGTCCGGGTAGGACGGCGTGTGGCTGAAGTCCGCGTCCTGCTTGGCGGCGAGCTTCTGGAACTCGACGACGACGTGCAGCAGGTGGTCGAGCAGGGCGCGGACGTCGTAGTCGGCGCACGGGGTGGGCCTGGTCAGGTCGTCGTCGCCGATGTTCGCGATGACGGGCAACGCGTGGTCGCGGGCGCGGTCGAGCAGAACGCTGAGCTTCATGGCCGTCAGGTTATTTCCGGGTGGCCCCGTCCTCTTGAAGAAACGCGCCAACCCGGCGCGGGTCGATCGGCGCGAGGACGCCGAGGCGGTGCTCGACCGCTTCGGCCGCGGCCAGGCAGAGGTCCTCCCGGAACGCGCGCCCGATCACCTGCACCCCGGTCGGCAGCCCGCCGGCGAGCCCGGTCGGCACGGCGACGGCGGGCACGCCGGCCAGGCTGGTCGCCGAGCACAGGCGCAGCGCGGTCGCGACCCTGTCCCGTCCGGCCGCGTCGCGCGACTCGAGGCCCGGTTCGACCGGCGGTTCGGTGAACACCGGTCCCAGCAGCAGCGGGAACTCGTCGAGGAACTCTGCCCACGAACGGCGCAGGCCCAGCCAGGTGCCCATCAGCTTCGTGAGCCCGGCGGCGTCCACGGGTGGCGTCCTGTCCATGGCCAGCTGGACGTAGCGGTCGCCGCCCTCGCCGAGCAGCGTCCGCACCACCGGCCAGGCCGGCGCGAACTCGGTGGCGGTGAGCCGGCCGTACGCCTCGAGCGCCTCGGCCAGCCGCGGGACGTCCGGCACCTCCCGCACGTCGTAGCCGGCGTCGCGCAGGGCGTCGGCGGCCGCGGTGACGGCCGCGCGGACCGCCGGGTGCACGCCCAGGCCGCCGGGGTCGGCGACGACCGCGACCGTGCGCGGCGCCGGTTCGCCGTACAGCGGCACCGGCACGGCGCGGGGGTCGCGCGGGTCGGTGCCGGCCAGCACCTCGCAGGCCAGCCGCAGGTCGGCGACGGTGCGGGCCAGCGGGCCGTCCACGACCAGCGCCTGCGAGGCCGGTCCGGGGTCGTCGAGGCCGAGGACGCGGTGGTCGGCGGGGAACCGGCCGGTGGTGGGCTTGAGTCCCGCGACGCCGCAGAACGAGGCGGGGATGCGCACCGAGCCGCCCGAGTCGTTGCCCAGCCCGAGCGCGGCCATGCCGGTGGCGACGGCGACCCCGTCACCGCCGCTGGACCCGCCGGGGGTGCGGGTGGGGTCCCACGGGTTGACGGTGTCGCCGAACAGCTCGCTGCGGGTGTGCATCCCGGCCAGGACCAGCGTGGGCACGTTGCTGTGGCCGATCGGGATCGCCCCGGCCGCGCGGAGCCGGGCCACCGGGGGCGCGTCCGCCGCCGCCACCAGGTCGCGAAACCGCGGCAGCCCGAGCGTGGTCGGCACGCCCTCGACGGCGGTGGTCTCCTTCACCGTGAACGGCACCCCGGCGAGCGGTCCGAGCTCCTCGCCCGCCGCGCGCCGCCGGTCGGTCTCCCGCGCGGCCTCGCGGGCCCGCCCGGCCATCAGCTGCGTGACGGCGTTGACCCGCGGGTTGACCTCGGCGATGCGGTCGAGGTGGCGCTCGACGAGGTCCGCCGCGGAGATCTCGCCGCTGCGGACCGCCTCCGCCTGGGTCGCCGCAGACCAGGTCCAGGGGACGTCGTTGATGGTCATCGTGCCCTCCAGTAAGGTCGATACGAGCGTATCGGAACGGGGAGGGCGCGTGCCCAAGCAGGTGGACTACGACAGCCGGCGCCGGCAGATCGCCGAGGCCGTCTGCCTGCTCGCCGACGAGCACGGCCCGGAGGGCGTGAGCATGCGCGACGTCGCCGCCCGCGCGCAGGTCTCGCTCGGCGCGGTCCAGCGCTGCTTCCGGACCAAGGAGGAGATGCTGCTGTTCGCCGTCGAGCACGTCGGCGAGCGCGTGCGGGCCCGGCTGTCCGCGGACGTCTCGCTGGAGCAGGCCGTCGGCGAGATCGCCCTGCTGCGCGACGAACACCGGACCGAGGCGCGGATCTGGCTCGCGTTCGTCGCCCAGGCCGCGGTGAGGGAACCGCTCGCCCGTCCACTGCGGACCAGCTACGCGGCGTTGCACGACCTGCTGGTGCGCCTCGCCGCCGGGAGCGGCCTGGCCGATCCGGTGGGCGCGGCCCGCGCGCTGCTCGCCCTCGCCGACGGCCTCACCACGCACGTCGTCATCGGCCACCTGACCGCGCAGCGGGCCGCGGAGGTCCTGCGCACGCACGTGGCGGGGCTCGGGAAATAGGATCCGCGGTGTGCAGGGGCCGCGCCGGGACACCAGGGGGATCGTGGACGCGCGCGAGCTGTTCGCCCGCGTGCGGTTCCGCCGGCGGCTGCCGTGCCCGCAGCTGCGGCCCTACCTGGAGCACTACTGGCTCATCGACGGTGAACTGGACGAGCCGTACACCTCCTACGTGGTGCCGCACCCGTCGGTGAACATCGTCTTCGAGCACGGGTACGCGCAGCCGGAGATCGCGGGAGTCGGGCTGGGCCTGTTCAGCCGGGTGCTGCGGGGCCGGATCCGGGTGGCCGGGGTGCAGTTCCGCCCCGGCGGGTTCCGGCCGTTCCGGCCCGAGCCAGTGTCGCAGTGGACCGGCCGGCACGTGCGGCTCGACGTGCCCTCGGCGCGGGTGCTCGACGTGGAGGACGAGGACGGGCGGGTGGCGGCGCTCGACGAGTTCCTGCTGGACATGGCGCCCGTGCCGGACCCGCAGGCGACGCTCGCGATGGAGCTGGTGCAGCGGATCCGCGACGACCGGGAGATCCGGCGGGTCGCGGACTTCGCGCGGTCGTGCGGCGTGGCGGTGCGCACGATGCAGCGGCTGTTCGCCGACCACGTGGGCGTGAGCCCGAAGTGGGTGATCCTGCGCTACCGCATCCACGAGGCGCTGGAACGCGCCGAGTCGGAGGTGGAGTGGTCGAGGCTGGCCGCCGACCTCGGCTACAGCGACCAGGCCCACCTGGTGCGCGACTTCACCCAGACCGTCGGCGTCTCCCCCACGGCTTACGCCCGCGCGCTGACCTGACAGGGGCGTCCCGGAAAGTGGTCCACCTGAGCGGGCCGGTTGTGGCTCTCCCGGCTGGACCGCTTTCGCGGCACAGTGCACCGGTATGAGCCTCGCCTTCCTGGTCACGACCCTGATCGCGGTCGCCACCCCCGGCACCGGTGTGCTGTACACGTTGTCCGCGGGTCTCGCGCACGGGCGCAGGGCGAGCGTGATCGCCGCGTTCGGCTGCACGCTCGGGATCGTGCCGCACGTGCTGGCGACGGTCACGGGGCTGGCGGCGTTGCTGCACGCCAGCGCCGTGGCGTTCGAGGTGGTGAAGTACCTCGGCGTCGCCTACCTGCTCCACCTGGCGTGGTCGACGTGGCGGGACAGGAGCGACCTGGTCGTGGACACGGCCGCGGCGCCCGCGTCGGCGCGGAAGATCGTCGTGTCCGCGGTGCTCGTGAACTTCCTGAACCCGAAGCTGACGATCTTCTTCGTGGCGTTCCTGCCGCAGTTCGCCACGGGGTTCGGGCCGATGCTCACGCTGAGCCTGGTGTTCATGGCGGTGACGTTCGCGGGCTTCGCCGTCTACGGGGTGTTCGCGGCCGCGATGCGCGACCGGGTGCTGGCCCGGCCGCGCGTCACGGTGTGGCTGCGGCGGTTCTTCGCGGCCTCGTTCGCCGCGCTGGGCGTGAAGCTCGCGCTGACCTGAGACCGCGTCACGGCACCAGGATCAGCTTGCCCCGGACGTGTCCCGCGCGGCTGATGCCGAGGGCGCGCGCCGCCTCGGCGAGCGGGATGCGCTCCTGGACCGGGAAGCGGAGCACGCCCTGGCTCGCCAGCTCGCCCACCGCCACCACGATCCGCGCGAGGCTGTCCATCGGCGCGCCGACGGGGGTGATGCCGGCCGCCGCCGAGTGCTGGTCCTCGGCGACCGTGGTGGTCTTCTTCAGGTCGGGGACCAGCGCCGTGGTCGCCGCGACGCAGTCGGCGCCGCCGTGGGTGTCGAAGACGCCGTCCACCCCGCCCAGCGCAGTGACCTCGTCGACCAGGCCCGGTCCGTACGCCACCGGCGTCGCGCCGAGGCCGCGGACGAACTCGTGGTTGCGCGGCGACGCGGTGCCGATCACCCGCAGGCCCCGGTGCAGGGCGATCTGCGTGGCGGCGATGCCGACCCCGCCGGCGCCGCCGTGCACGAGCAGCGTCTGGCCGGGTGCGAGGTCGAGCAGCTCCAGCCCCGCGTAGGCCGAGCCCGCGGCGACCGGCAGTGCCGCCGCCTGCTCGAAGTCGACGTTCGCGGGCTTCGGCAGCAGCTCGGGCGCGGGGAAGGTCGCCTCGGCGCGGTAGCTGCCGCCGACGCCGACGCGGATGACCTCGTCGCCGACCGCGAACCCGGTGACGTCCGGTGCCACGGCGGTGACCACGCCGGCGCTCTCGTTGCCGGGAACGGCCGGCAGCGGCAACGGCAGGAAATCGCGGGCGTAGCCGGCGAGGATCTTCCAGTCCGCGGGGTTCACGGAGATGGCGCGATGGGCGACGCGCACCTCTCCCGCGTTCAACGGCGCCATTTCTTCGTCGCGCGCTTCGAGAACGGAAGGGTCGCCGTATTCGTCGAAGTAAATCGTGGTGCTCACAGGGTCATCCTCGTCGGGAAATAGGGGTCGGACACCGAGTAACCTAGGAGTTCACGTCGACGTGAGAGGTGGGTGAATGTGACCGCCCTCACGAGGGAGCAGGTGAGATGCGCATCGGTGAGCTGGCCGAGAAGGCCGGGGTCACGCCCCGGGCCCTGCGGTACTACGAGGAGATGGGCCTGCTCAGCTCGACCCGCACGACCAGTGGTCAGCGCATCTACGACGCCGCGGCGCTCGACCGCGTCGCCGTCATCCAGGAGCTCTACGGCGCCGGCCTCGGCAGCGACCTGGTGTCCTCCCTGCTCAGGGCCGTCGAGCTGCAGCACGCCGAAGAGGGCCTGCTGACGTCGTTGCGGACCGAGCGCGCCCAGCTGGAGGCGAAGATCGTGGCGCTGCGCGATTCCGCGAACCGGCTCGACGTCCTGATCGGGCTGGTCGAGAACCCCGTGCACGTGTGCCCGCCCTCGCTTTCCGCCGAGGGGAAAGCTCCGGCGAAGCTGAAGAACGTCCCGGCCTGAATTCGCTAACCGCAGGAGGCGGCGCGATCGAGCAACAACGCTTTCTCGGCTTCGTTGCGGGTGAGTGAGGCGGCTTTCTCGAACTCGGCTCTCGCCTCGTCCGCCCGGCCGAGTTTCGCCAGGAAGTCGCCCCGCACGCTGGGCAGCAGGTGGTAGCCCTGCAACGCCTTCTCGCCCGCGATCTCGTCGACCAGCGCGAGCCCGGCCGCCGGGCCGAACGCCATCGACAGCGCCACCGCCCGGTTGAGTTCGACGATCGGCGACGGCGAGATCCGCGCGAGCACCTGGTAGAGCGCGGCGATCTGCTGCCAGTCGGTGTCCTCGGCCCTGCGGGCGCGGGCGTGGCACGCGGCGAGAGCGGCCTGCACGTAGTAGGGGCCGGGTGGCTGGTTGAGCGCCTCGGCGCGTTCGAGTGCCTTGAGGCCGCGGCCGATGAGCAGCCAGTCCCACCTGCCGCGGTCCTGCTCCAGCAGCAGCACGGGCTGGCCGCCGGGGCCGGTGCGGGCCCTGGCGCGGGAGGCCTGGATCTCCATCAGCGCCACCAGGCCGTAGACCTCGGCCTCCTTCGGCGCGAGCTCGGCGAGCACCCGCCCGAGGCGCAGGGCCTCGGCGCACAGCTCCGGACGCATCCAGTCGTCGCCCTGAGTGGCGGAGTAGCCCTCGTTGAAGATCAGGTAGAGCACCTCGAGCACCGAGGCGAGCCGGGGCGCGAGGTCGGGGCCCTCGGGGACCTCGAACCCGACGCCGGCGTCGGCCAGCGCCTTCTTGGCGCGCACGATGCGCTGGGCGACGGTCGAGTCGCTGACCAGGAACGCGCGGGCGATCTCCTCGGTCTTGAGGCCGCCCAGCATCTTGAGGGTCAGCGCGACGCGGGCCTCGGTGCCGAGAACGGGGTGGCAGGCGGTGAATATGAGGCTCAGCAGGTCGTCGCCGATCTCGTCCTCGATGCCCTCGCTGGCGTCGGGGGTGGCCTCCTGGACCTCGCGGCCGATCTCCTCGACCTTGCGGTGGAGGTTCTCGCGGCGCCGGATCTGGTCGATCGACCGCCGCTTCGCCGTGGTCATCAGCCACGCGCCGGGGTTGCGCGGCACGCCCTCGACCGGCCACTGCTCCAGGGCGGCGACCAGCGCGTCCTGCGCCATCTCCTCGGCGAGGCCGACGTCGCGGGTGTAGCGGGCCAGCGCGGCGATGACCTTCGCCGACTCCATCCGCCAGACCGCGTCGACGGTGCGGTGCACCGAGGTAGCCCCCATGGGGGCATCAGACCACAGCCACCTGACGTATTGCCACGACGCACGCCGGGAGCGACGCGTGATCAGGCGCGGAAGTCGGCCACGTGGTCGCGGGCCCACTGCGCGAACGTCCGGTACGGCCTGCCCGTCAGCTCCTCGCAGGCAGGGGACACGGTGAACCGGTAGTCGCTGAAGTCGTCCGGCTCACCGCCCTCGTAGCCGCCGAGGCCGAGGACGTAGCGGGCAGTCTCCTCGGGCCAGCCGACGCTCACGTAGTGGGCGAGTGCCTGTTCCGCCGTGACGTCCCGGAACCGCAGCTCGCGGCCGAGCGCCGCGCCGAGGTCGGCGGCCATCTGCCGTTGCGTGATCGGCGCCGGTCCGGTGAGGTCGTAGGCCTTGCCCGCGTGCCCGTCCCCCTGCAGCACCACGATCGCGGCGTCGGCGATGTCGGCCTCGTGGATCGGCTGCCCCCACGCGTCCGGTTCGGGGTGCACGATCGTGCCGTCCTCGCGGATCGACGGCCCCCACAGGTCGATCTTGTTGGCGGCGAACTCGCCGGGCCGCAGGTGCGTCCACTCGACTCCGGACGCCTCGACGGCCTGCTCGACCGGCAGGTGGTGGCCGGTGTCGTAGCCGTGGGTCACCGCGCCGCTGGACAACGTGACGATCCTGCGCACCCCTGCCCGCACCGCGCGGCCGACCACCGCCCGTGCCGTCGGCGGGTGCGCGAACAGGTACAGCTTCTCGACGCCGCCGAACGGGATGCCGTCCGGGTCGTCGAGGTCACCCCGCACGACCTCGACGCCGTCGGGGAAGCGCGCCTTGCCGGGGTCGCGCGTCATCGCCCGCACGGGTCCGGTCAGCCCGGCGACGACGCGCCGCCCGACGTTGCCGGTCGCCCCGGTCACCAGGACCGTCACCGCATGCCCCCTTCGATGCCGTCCAGCAGCTTCTCGAGTCCGTAGTCGAACGAGGTCCGCACACTCTCGGCGAGCGTGCCGGCGGTGTCGTAGGCGCCGGCGTTCCACAGCGCCGTCATCGTCGGGTAGCGCTCGACGTCGAAGTAGTCGTCCCAGAACACCTGCCGCTCGCCCCACCACGAGTCGCCGGACTCGCCGGTGGACTCCGCGAGCTGCTGGTCGTCCACCTCGGCCGCCGCGGCGCCGTGCACGAACCCCTCGACCGCGACGTGCGCGACGGTGACCAGCCGCGGCTCCAGCCCGGAGTCGGCGAGCGCGGCCAGCATGAACTCCTGCCCGTCCATCAGCCCCGGCCCGAGCGGCGGGCGCACCATCGACACGTCCCGCATCCACGGGTGCAGCTGGTAGACCGCGCGCGTGCGGTCGGCGTAGTGCTTGACGCGCTCGCGCCACGCGCCCTCGGGCGTGAGGTCGCGTTCCTGCAAAACCGCGTCGGCCATGAGGTCGATGAGTTCGGCCTTGCCGGGCACGTGCGTGTAGAGCGACATCGTCCCGACTCCGAGCTCCTGCGCGACCCGTGCCATCGACATCGCGCCGAGCCCTTCGCGGTCGGCCACCGCGATCGCCGCGCCGACGATCTGGTCGACGCTCACCTTGGGCTTCCTGCCGACCGGCTTCGGCTCCGGCGGCCTGCGCCAGAGCAGCGCGATCGTGCGGGCCGGGTCTCCCCCGCCGCTGCGTTCGACGGCCATCCGTCCACCCCTTTTCCGTAGGCCATACGGAAACAATACCGTACGACCTACGGAAATGGGCGGCCAGACCCCGGGAAGCGGAAACGCCGCCCCGTGATCGGGACGGCGTTTCCTGTGGTGGGAGCGAGGTGTCAGGCTGCCAGGTCGGCGCGGGCCGGTTCCAGCAGCAACTGCGTCACGCGCAGCTGACGGGCGGCCGCGCGCAGGTCCTTCACGACCTCCGCCACGTCGTGGCCCAGGTCGGTGTCGGCCCGTGCCGCGAGCGCGGACGCCTCTGCCGAGAGGCGCGCGCTCGTCTCACGGATCTCGTCGAGCGCGGTGCGCAGCTCGTCGACCGTCAGCGGGGTGGTCATGACCGCCAGGCCAGCGCGGTCAGCATCTCCTTGCCGCGCTCGGCGCTGCGCGGGTGGCTGAGCACGTCGTAGCGGCCGGCGACGAGCTGGGTGGTCGAGGCGAAGTCGCGGCGGCCGCGCGTCGCGCCGTAGCGGGCGGCGGCGCTGGCCAGGCCGAACACCGTACCGACGACCAGGCCCGTGACGATCGGAGCGAGAGCGCCGCCGGTCGAGAACAGGCCCAGCAGCAGGCCGACGAACAGACCGAACCAGGCACCCGACGCGGCTCCCGCGCCGAGGACGCGGCCCCAGGTCAGACGGCCGGTGACGCGTTCGACGATCATCGGCTCGACGCCGACGATGGTCACGTCGGCGACCGGGTAGTCGTTGTCCGCCAGGTGGTCGACGGCGCGCTGCGCTTCCTCGTAGGTCGCGTACGAACCGATCGGCCAGCCCGTGGGCGGGGTGGGCAGTGCGTTGACGCCAGTCGAATTGGCTCCGGTGGCGAACGGAGTCGCGGTGGTCATGTCCAACACCTCCGAAATGCGATCCCCTACATCCCGTATTACGAATTCGGAGCCTCGGATGTTCCCGCAGGTGAGCCGATGTGACTCAGCTCCCTCCCGGTAAGGCCGACGTCGAGAGATTCCAGCGTTTTCCCGAGATCGCCCACCTGAGAATTCTCAGGTTCGGAACCGGCGCGTTCCACGGTGAGCCGGGAACCGACGAGACGACGGCTCAGACCGGGTTCGAGTCGCATGACGACGAGCTGGCGGCTGAACGGCGACCGCTCGTGCGTGGCGACGTAGTGGTTGGCGGCCAGGTAGTCGACGGGCAGCTGCTCGACGTCGGGCTCGAACGCGTGCTGCGGCGCCCACTCGCCGGCGACCTCCTTCTCCAGCACCCAGCGGCGGCCCTCGCGGCGCAGGCGGTGCGGCCACCCGGCCTGGTCGACGACCCCGCCGTCGGCCAGCGGCATCGGGTGCAGCATCCCGGCGCCGAACCCGACGTCGACGAGGTGGTCGTCCACGATCGACATCATGTGCGTGCGCGGCCCGGTCATCACCCGGCTCATGCGGCGCGCGACCGTGTGACCGAGACGTTCGAGAACGGCCGTGAACAACAACTGGTGTTCGTAGCAATAACCGCCGCGGCGGCGTCGGAGCATCTTGTCCTGGATGTCGCCGAGTTCGAGTGACGGAACGCGGCCGAGCATCACGTCGATGTTCTCGAACGGAATGGCGCGCACGTGCTTCTCGTGCAACTCCGTGAGTGAACTCGACGGCGATGCTCCCGTGCGCGCGAAGTAGGCGTCCAGGTCAACTGTTTCCGTCTGCCACATGGCGTTCCCCCTGTGCTCGTTGCCATTCCTGTCTCGTGAGCGCGTACTCGACCTCGCCGTGTTCCGAACCGGGCAGCGGGTCGGGGAAGTCGACGTGGAACGTGCGGACGTGCCGCAGCCCGCACTTCTCCATCACGCGGCGCGAATGCGCGTTGACGAACATCGTGGTCGCGACGACGCGCTGCACGTCACCGGTGGTGAAGCCCCGCTCGATCAGGGCCAGGGCGCCTTCGGTGGCGTAGCCGCGGCCCCAGAACTCGCGGTGCAGCCGGTAGCCGAGCTCGGCGACCTCGGTGCCCGTGAACTCGAACCAGCCGACGAACCGGCCGGTCTCCTTCTCGATCGCCGCGCGGAAGCTCGCGCCCAGGTAGCGCTCGACCGGCGCGGGGTCGAGGAACCGCATGACCTCGGGGTCGGCGTGCAGGGCGCGCAACTCATCCGCGTCGGCCCCGGTGAGTGGGCGCAGCGTCAGGCGTCGGGTTTCCACGTGGGCATCGTGGCGCGGCTGTCCACCGCTTTACCGCACCGCAGCGACGCGAACGCCGCGATCAGGCACAGCACGATCGCGAAGCCGAACGCGATGGCGAGGCCGGAGGAGAACGGCCGGGAGATGAGGCCGGGGAAGAACCCGCGGCCGGTCAGGTACGCGGCCTGGCCGGGTGGCAGGGTCGCGAGCTGGTCGCCGAGCAGCTGCTGGATCGGGTTGTAGCCGAGGAACGCCGCGAACAGCACGGCCACCGCGGGCAGGGAGGCGACCTGGGCTGCGGCGGCCGGGGGCACGCCGTGCTCGGTGAGGCCGGTGCGCAGCGCGCCCGGCAGCGACTGGGAGAAGCCGACGATGATCAGGCTGAAGAAGAACCCGATCGACAGCACCATGGCGGTGTTCTGGAACGTGGTCATCATGCCGCTGCCCGAGCCGCGGGCGTGGGCGGGCAGCGAGTTCATCACCTCGGCGCGGTTGGGCGAGGAGAACATGCCCATGCCGATGCCGGTGAACACCAGGACCAGCGCGAACGCCCAGTACGGGAAGTCCACGGGCAGCGCGATCAGCAGGCCGAAGGTCACCGCGGTGACGAGGTTGCCGGTGAAGGCGAGCGCGCGGCTGCCGAGCCGGTCGGACAGCACGCCGGCGGTGGGCGCGGCGAGCAGGAACCCGACGGTCATCGGCAGCAGGTAGATGCCCGCCCACAGCGGCGTCTCCTCGAAGGAGTAGCCGTGCAGCGGGAGCCAGATGCCCTGCAGCCAGATGATCAGGATGAACTGCAGCCCGCCGCGGCCCAGCGCCGAGGTGAAGTTGGCGATGTTGCCCCAGGTGAACGACCTGATCCGGAACAGCTCCAGGTCGAACAGCGGGGTGGGCACGCGGTGCTCGACCACCACGAACACCGCCAGCACCCCGAGCCCGCCGATCAGGCAGGTCAGCACGAACGGGCTGGTCCATCCGGTCTGGGAGGTGCCGTGCGGCTGGATGCCGTAGGTGATGCCGACCAGCAGCACGATCAGGCCGGCCGCGAAGGTGATGTTGCCCCACCAGTCCATCCGCGCGTGCCGGCGCTCGCCGGTGTCGTGCAGCTTGAGGTAGGCCCAGACCGTGCCGAACAGGCCGAACGGCACGGACACGACGAAGACCAGGTTCCAGTGCACCGGGGCGAGCACGCCGCCGATCACCAGGCCGAGGAACGAGCCCGCGATGGCCGCGACGCCGTTGATGCCCAGCGCCAGGCCGCGCTGGGTGACCGGGAAGGCGTCGGCCAGGATCGCCGAGGAGTTCGCCATGAGGAACGCCCCGCCGACGCCCTGCACGACGCGCCAGCCGATCAGCCACAGCGCGGCGGCGTCGCCGTCGAACCAGGTGAGGGCGAGCAGGACCGACGAGACGGTGAAGATCGCGAAGCCCATGTTGTACATGCGGGCCCGGCCGTACATGTCCCCCAGGCGCCCGAAGCTGACCACCAGCACCGCGGTGACGACCAGGAAGCCCATGATCATCCACAGCAGGTAGCCGGTGTTGGCCGGGTCGAGCGGGTTGATCCCGATGCCCTTGAAGATGTCGGGTAGCGCGATCAGCACGATCGAGGAGTTGATCGTCGCGATGAGCATGCCCAGCGTCGTGTTGGACAGCGCGATCCACTTGTACCCGGCCGGGGCCGACGCAGTCTCGACAGTCACTTAGCTATGCTAAGCGATCTGTCTACGGCACGTCCTTCGGCTTGATCGTCTCCAGCACCTCCCCCGCCGCGTCCCGCACGACCACGCGCGCGCCGGGGTGCCGGTCGATCAGCGGCGCGGTCAGGACGAAGGTGCCGCCGCTGAGGGAGGCGGGCACGTCGGCCGTCCCCGGCCGGGTGTAGGTGACCGACGCGACGCGGGGATCGGTGACCAGGCCGACCCCCGCGAAGGTGGTGCTGGCGTCGTGCTCGACGCCCTCCGGCGACTTCTGGGGCCGGAAGTCGTAGAACACCGGCAGCGCCGCGATCGTGGCGCCGCGGACCTCCTCCAGGTCGTCGAGGTCGTGCACGCTGCCGCGGACCGGCTCGCCGGCGGAGTCGACGCAGACGAAGAGCAGGTCCGCGAACCTCCCGGCCCGCAGGGTGCTGGTGGCGCTGAGCCGGACGGTGAGGGTGGAGGCGAACTGGTCCGCGTCCGGCACCGCGCGGTCGCGCAGGCACTCGCCGAACGCGCGCGCGTCCGGGGCGGCCCGGTCGGCGGGGGGCAGCGGGCGGTCCACGACGGGCGCGGTCGGCCGCGCGACACCCCGCACGGCGAACTCCTCGCCGTTGGCGAGCGCCGTCGTGCCGTTCTCCGCCTTGGTGAAGCCGCTCGGGGCGAGGAAGAGGCCGTCGACGACGGCGGGGGTGGTGGTGTGGTCGCCGCGGTCGCCGATCCGGGACAGGGTCAGGAACCGCACGTCCGGGGAGACGAGGCCCGCCATCGCGCCGCCCGGCGTGGTGAAGAGGATCTTCACCTGGCGGCTGCCATCCGCGATCGGGCCGTCGGCCACGGGCGGGGAGACGGTGGTCGTGGTGGCCGTGTTCGCGCAGAAGAACACGCCTGCCGGGGTGAAGAAGGCGGTGAGGACCGTGCCGTTCTTGCGGCTGGTCGCGAGCGGCGCCCAGTCACCGACCGGCGGGTGGTCCTTCGCGGCGGCGCCGCACCGGGCGAGCGAGTCGGGGTCGACCGTGCGGGACTCGACGTGGTTGACCACGGCCTGGTCCTTGCCGACGAACTCGCCGTTGTGCTGGTAGGGCGGTGCCGCGACCTGCGCCGCCGTGCCGAGCAGTGCCTGGCTCGCGACGACGGCGCCCGCGGCGAGCACGCTGACACCGGCGGCGATCAGGACGGGGCGGCCGGTGCGGGCGGCGGGGCGCATGCCCTCGGAGAGCCGGCGGCGGGCGCGCATGCGGACGTCGGCGGGCAGGCGGCGGTGTTCGGGGAGCTGGTCGATCACGGGGTGTCCTCGGGGTTCGGGTCGCCGGCGAGCCGGCGCAGGCGGGCACGGGTGCGGGAGATGCGGGCGCGCACGCTCGACTCGGCGATGCCGAGGAGCGCGGCGGCGTCCGCGACGGGCATCTCGCCGAGCAGGCAGAGCTGCGCGATCTCGCGTTCGGAGGGCGGCAGCATCGCGACGGCGGCCACGACGGCGGCGAGGCGGCGCTGGGCGTCGGTGCGCTCGGCCACCTGGTCGGCGTGGTCGCGCTCGTGCTGCGGGGTCAGCCTCGACACCAGCCGCAGCGCGCGGCGCGAGGCGCGCCACTCGGTGCGGGCGCGGTTGGCCGTCACGGTGTAGAGCCACGGCAGGGCGGAGTCGCGCACCAGCCGGGCGTCGCCGCGCTTGCGCCAGGCGGTCAGGAACGTCGCGGACAGCAGGTCCTCGGCCTGCGACCAGGAGGCGGTCAGCCGGTAGGCGTAGTTCCACACCGCCTCGGCGTGACGTTCGAACAGCTCGGCGAACGCCGCGTGGTCACCCTGCGCGATCTGGTCCCACAGGTGAGTGTCGGGCGGTCCCACGTCCGCGCACTCGGTCGTCTCAGTCATCACACTCCGCCTGGGGCCGCCTCCGCTCCGTGTGCTGCGTGACTGCGGTCACACCCGGCAGAGGGACCTGCCCCTCATTCGAAGGGTGAATGACAGCGATGGCAAGATCGTGGTGTGCCGATCGAGCAGCCCGGCAGTGTCGAGCCGGAGACCCAGGTGTTCGCGAAGATCCCGACCGAGCGACCGGAGGCGGCGACCATTCCCGGTGTCGCTCCCGTGACGACCACTCCATCAGCACCCGCGCCGACGCCCGCCGCTGCGCCCGGCACACCGCCGGCCGCGACGCCCGCGGCCGCGCGCAAGCCCAAGTCGCTGACCCGGCGGCTGGCCCGCCGCATCCTCGGCCCGACCCTGATGACGAAGAAGTAGGTTCCGGCAGCTACCGGTCGGGGACCTGGCCCAGCCCGCCGCAGACCCGGCAGGCGGTCCGGTCTTCGTTGAGTCCAGAACCATGGCAACGGCTGCACTCTTTCACAGAAGAACAGTGTCCGCTTCTACTCCGAGTGGACGCAGCCGCCAAGCAGGGACCCTCACGGCAATAATGGGTGATCCCCACCGTTTACGCTCGGTGATCACGCCTGGATGGACGGTCGGGCTGGAATCCCGCTGCCGAGCACGGCATTTCCCGTGGCCGCGGCACCCGTACCGCCCTTGCGGAGGCCGCCGCCGGTCCGGTCGACTCCACACCGGACGCTGCGGGCAATCGCTCGATCGAGGGGAGAGAACCGATGGCAGTCGCGGTGGTGACGGGAGCGGGGTCCGGTGTGGGCCGCGCGGCGGCGCGGGCCCTGCTGGCGGAGGGGTTCCAGGTGGCGCTGGCGGGCCGGCGCGAGGACGCGCTGACCGAGACGGCCGAGAGTTTTCCCGGCTCGGCGTTCGTCGTGCCGACCGACGTGTCGCGAGAGGACTCGGTGGTCGCACTGTTCGAAGCGGTCGTGGCGCGCTGGGGCCGGGTGGACGTGTTGTTCAACAACGCCGGGACCAACGTGCGCGCCACACCGGTCGAGGAGTTCAGCCTCGGCGCGTGGGAGAAGGTCGTGGGCGTGAACCTCACCGGCGCGTTCCTGTGCGCCCGTGAGGCTTTCCGGGTCATGAAGACCCACGGTGGCGGCCGGATCATCAACAACGGCTCGATCTCGGCGACCGTGCCGCGCCCGCACGCGGTGGCCTACAACGCGACCAAGCACGCGATGACCGGGCTGACCAAGTCGTTGTCCTTGGAGGGCCGGGCTTTCGGCATCGCGTGCGGGCAGATCGACATCGGCAACGCGGCGACCGCGCTGACCGAGCGGATGGGCCAGGGCGTGCTGCAGGCGGACTTCGAGCTCGCGCCGGAGCCGACGTTCGACGTGCGGCACGTGGCCGACGCCGTGCTCTACCAGGCCCGGCTGCCGTTGAACGCCAACGTGCAGTTCATGACCGTGATGGCCACGACCATGCCTTACATCGGCAGAGGATGAGACGTCTACATCGGCAGTGAGGGGATTGCTTGGGCCTGGTACAGGCCGCCGCCGCGCTCGAGCAGTCCGAAGTCGACGAGGTAGCGGCGGATGGTCACGTGGTCGACCTCTCCCCCGTCGCACCACGCCTGGAGGCGTTCGTTGATCTCGGTCTCCTCGTAGTACGTGCGCGCCTCGAAGGCCTGGGAGGCGACGTGCTCGAGGATCTTGCGCCGGCGTTCGTGCGCGACGGGCAGCGAGACGAGCTTGCCG